>CAYHML010000001.1:0-22373 GCA_964357675.1 uncultured Candidatus Saccharibacteria bacterium
AAACCCACGCCCTTTGTAGTACCGTGCTTCAGGAGGACACGATACGGGAGTTTTCTTCCAGTCAAAACCAAGGCGATCGGTAATTTCTTTAAATGGATCAGTATCACGTGGTGCTTTCATTACCTGACTAAATACGTTGCCTGTATTTTTACCCACACCATCCCCTGTTTCAAGATCGGCAACAAGACATGAACCAACATTTTTTCCAAGATCTGACTCTTGTGTCAAAATTGCAAGTACAAGCGCAGGGCGCACGTTCGTTGCTTTTGCGGCGATATTTGCATATTCAAGTGCCTTTTCAAACGGAATTCCTTCGCTGTCGCGGAGAGAAAACAATGCGGCACGAATCTGCGCAGCTTTCTTCTGCTTTTCTTTTAACTCTTTTTGATATACTGCTTCTTTTCCTTTTGTTTCTTTGAGAATACGTTGCTTTTCTGCCTCATTAGCTTCTGTCTTCTTTTTTTCTAACTCTTGCTGATAACGCAAATCAGCCTCTTTATTTTTTTTCTGTTCAAGAAGTGTTTTTTCTTCCTCCGTCGTCTTTTTTGTAGCTCCTATTTCAACAAGTGAGTCGTAGATTGATGCCTCAATGTATTCAAAATCGTCAATGTCCGCAAAAAATTCAGAGATTGGCTGGTCTGAGAGCGCAATCTCGACGAGCGTGTATGAATCAATTTCGTCAGTACGACGAAGGAGTCCTGCAAGCGAATCGCGCTCGCGTTCAATTTTTTGCGTTAAATTTCCAATGGTCTTATTTTTTACCACAATATCCTCGGTAAGGTTATTGATAGAAGCCGTGCGCATTTTAATTGCGAGTTTTGCCTGTTTTATTTTATCGTTCAAAAGAGTAATGTCGCGCGAAAGCGTTGTTTTCTCTTTTCCTGTTTTTTCAATATTCGCCTCAAGAATCATTGATTCTTTCTCGCACGCCACAAGCGCATCCATAAGCTGTTCTTTTGTAAGACCATTGAAATTATCAGGACATACTGTTTCCGCTTGTACTATCACACCAAAAACCCATAGAGAGATAATGGGGAGTAGAAAAAGTACTTTATATTTTGTGAGAAAATGTTTATGCATACGTAAAATTTTTCAACAACCAACACTGCTCATTATAACAAAAAAATCCACATTTGTATGTGGATTTTTTTGTTATAATTTGAAATGATTATTTTTCTGCTGGGGCTTCTCCATCTTCCTCTTTCTTGCCTTTCTTTTCAACCTCAATCTGAGAAATATCCATTGCAGGAGCTTCTACTGGCTCATCTTTTCCAACAGCGATTGCCACTACGACATCTTCTGGGTCAGTAATAAGGGTAACGCCTTTTGAAAGAATAATGTCTTTTGCGAGTACCTGACTATCGAGTGCGTCGAGCTTTGAAATATCAACAACGACATTGTGGGGAAGATTTTCTGGGAGTGCCTTCACTTCAAGTTCATACAACACCTTCACGAGCGTACCACCGAGTGATTTAACTGCTTCTGAAACACCAGTAAATTCGATAGGAGTATGTACCGTTACCTCTGCGCCCTTTTCAATAGCATAGAAGTCAACATGAATAGGGAGGCCTCGAATTGGCTCTTTCTGAACTTCATGAATAAGAGCGCTTACTTTTCCTTTTGGCATCTCAAGGGTGATCACTGTTGACTCACCTGCCTCCTTCCATACCTTTACAAACTCATTCATAGGGAAAACGCATGGTGTTGCTTTCTCCTTGTGTCCATAATATACGCCAGGAATAAAACCCTGCTTGCGGATTTGTCCAAGCTTGGTCTTTCCTTCGCGAATTTCTCCTTTTAGGGTTATCATAGTGGGTAGTATACGGATTTAAAGAAAAAAAGCAACTGATAATGAGATTCATTACGCCACTGAAACATTTTTGCCTAACACTTATCAAAACTACCTTATATTTTGCCTGAAAACAATCGTAAACGCCTTTCAATAACTGCAGCCATAGCATCGACGCCAGGCTTGCCAAATTTATATGGTGCAGTCTCATCTGGGTGCTCCGCAAGGAATGCTTTCAACGCCTGTTGATATGCGACACGAATTTCAGTATTGATATGCACCACACTAATACCTGCCTTTATTGCCAAGACAAAATCTTCATCACTCGTACCAGAACCGCCATGAAGTACCAGAGGTACACCCGACGCCTGGCGAATTTCGCGAACACGCTCGATATTCAATCGTGGCTCAGGTGCATTGCGAAGCATCCCATGAATGTTCCCCACTGCCGGCGCAAAAAGATCAATACCGGTTTCTTCAACAAAACGCTTCGCTTCTTCGTTTGTCGTAAGATTTTCAAATGACACACCTTCGGGGACCGCATCAAGCACTTTTGAGCCCGAACCAATATACCCAAGCTCTGCTTCAACAATGATTTCTGGATTTACACTTCGTGCATAATCTACGCACTGCTTAGTAATGCGTGCATTTTCTTCAAACGAAAGCTTGGCACCATCAAAAATAACAGCGTCATACCCTGCATCGATTACCTCTTTTACACGTTCAAATGAGTATGTGTGGTCAGCGTTGAGATATACAGGGTAATTCAATTCTTCACGAACACTCCTTACCATCGCAGCAACTTGGCGAATGCCGATAAAATCACGCTCACCTTCAGAAACGCCAATAATAACCGGTACCCCAACTGCGCGTGCGCCATTCACGACCCCCCAAAAACCCTGACTATCGGAAATATTAAAATGACCTATAGCAGTGCCTGTGTCTCCTGCTTTGGCAATCGTTTCTCGTAATGTTGGTATGGTGGTCATACAGATATAAGATTAAAATTACAATTTTGAATTATCCTGCATTGAATAGAAATCATTGATTTTATCCATTACGGCAGATTTAGCCTCAGGTGCTCCACGTTTCTTGCGTGCGATGCGATACCCAAGCGAACAAACAAAACCAACTCCCAATGCAATTCCTCCGTACAAAATAATATCCATAGTGCCTACGTGTAATAATTATTTTCTATTAATGTTCATATTCTACCACAAGATACCTCTCTATGATACAATATCCCTAATTATTCAGTAATTATTTTAAATATGGAACAACAACTTGATTTTGTAGCGATTGGGGATACGGTCGTCGATGCGTTCATACGACTGAAAGAGGCACACATAGACAACGGGCACCGCATAGATGTCGCAAACCGTGAAATTTGTATGGCATTTGGTACAAAAATTCCTTACGATTTTGTAAATGTACTCTATGCAGTTGGTAATAGCGCTAATGCGTCCGTATCAGCATCACGCCTCGGTCTCAAGAGTGCCCTTATTTCAAACGTTGGCGCTGATGAGGACGGCAAAAAATGCTTGGAATCACTTCAAAATGACGGTGTCGACATTCGCTATATGCGTACCCACGACGGAATGAAGACCAACTACCACTATGTATTGTGGCTTGGTGACGAGCGTACGATTCTTATTAAACACGAGGATTTCCCTTACACACTCCCCCTAGAAACTCCTGGACCACGCTGGCTCTACCTCTCCTCACTCAACGAGCAATCACTTCCCTTCCATAATGAAATTGCAAAGTATCTCGCAGAACATCCAGAAACAAAACTCGCATTTCAGCCAGGAACATTTCAAATAAAACTCGGTGTCGAGAAACTCAAAGATCTTTATGCACACACAGAAGTATTTTTCTGTAACGTCGAAGAAGCACGCATCATCCTTAATACAGATGAGCCTGAACCAAAAAATCTTGCGCGTATGATGACAACGTTTGGCCCAAAAATCGTAGTTATTACTGACGGACCAAACGGCGCTTATGTATTTGATGGCACCGACGTATGGTATATGCCGGTTTATCCAGACCCTGCACCACCGTATGATCGTACGGGCGCGGGCGATTCATTTGCCTCGACATTTGTTTCCGCACTTGCCCTTGGCAAAACGCCTGCAGAAGCAATCGCATGGGCACCCATCAACTCGATGTCGGTAGTACAAAAAGTAGGCGCACAAGAAGGCCTCCTCAAACGCACAGAATTAGAAAAATATCTTTCTGAAGCACCTGAACATTACAAAGCAGTGAAATTATAAAATAAACAAATAAAACCGCAGGCAATAACACCTGCGGTTTTTTAGTTTGTTATTCTTTATATATTCATTCCCCAGCGTAAAGCGCTTTCAATTTGCTTTTCCGCTGAAGCTTCTCGAAGGCGTTGGTTTTGAGCTGGCCGACCCTCGGGCGAGAAATACCCAACTCTTCCCCTACTTCTCCGAGTGTCCGTTCGCCTTTACCGTCAAAACCGAAATAAAGAGAGATGGTACGCTTCTCCTGCAAGGTGAGCCCCGTCAGAATATCTTCTTGGCGCCGTGAGAGCTCACTCATAAAAAGAGCGCGTTCGGGCTGAAGGACTTCTGCGCATGCTAATAAAACACTGCTCCGCGTGTGTGAGAAACATGCTTCGGCTTGAATGCGACCGTCATCACACGCGTTTGAATCACCCTCAAAACCAAAGAGTGCTCCTGGCTGGCATTCGAAGAATATCGCAAGCGACATTACTTCTTTTCGCCATTCACCTCTTTTTGTTCTTGAAGAAATCCTGGAACTGATCAGCCCATTCAGTGTTGGCTGACCAACACCACTTCGTCGTGACAAATCGAGAATACTGAGAATACCCTCCTTCTTCATTTTTTCGAGGATGTACACATTGATACGCAGTGAAGGATGCTTTGGTTCCTTGCGCCTTTGTTTCATACGACCCCCCTCAAATTTTTTTTGAACTACCTTGCATAAGGGTAGCGCACTACGTCATTATCGTCAATCAATGTTAGCAACAAGTATATAATTCAACAAAAAACCACGGGTATACTACTCCCGTGTCTTGAAACTACTTCACTATTTTTTTCTTCTGTTTCGCAATATGATACTTCATTTTACGAATTGCTTTTTTCTCAATTTCCATAATACAGAAAGCTGAAATCTTTAAAACCTCTTTAACCTCTTCGAGCGTCTTCTTTGAGCCTTCTCCGAACCCAAAACGGAGCGAGAGCACCTCACGTTCCCTGAATGAAAGCTCGCGTAATGCAAAAGAGATTTCTTCCCACGATGCATTGAAACACTCTATGGCACGCTTCTTCCCAAGATCAGAGGTGATGCAAACCTGGTCTTCCTCAAAGAGTTCGTACGGTTCAACTGAAAAAAACTTTGCAATTTTAAGCACACACGGCCTCCATCTAAGCTTACGATCCTGAGGAGAAAGTTTTTTATTAATCAATTCAATGAGTAATGTCTGGCATATGCCACTTTGTCGTGAAAGCTCGACGACACTTGAAATGCCGTGTTTTTTCATCTTGTCCACAATGAACATATTTCTCTCTATCTCACTATCACGAAAGATACTACGCTTATTTTTACCCATACCACTTACCTCTTTTATTTTTTTGAACAACTCTTGTATGAAAATAACGTAATATTATTCAATTGTCAATAGAGCACATTACACTACAGGTAGTGTAATAATAAAATCTGCTCCCTTGCCTTTAATTGACTCAATACTGATTGTGCCACCCATTTCTTTAACAATTTGATGTGTAATCCAGAGTCCCAGCCCTGTACCACGAACATCTTCTGTTTCTTTTGATTTTACGCGGTAAAACTTTTGAAACAAATTCTTTTGGTCCTCTGCAGAAATACCAATACCGGTATCGCTCACGCGTACGACCATGTGATTTTGTTTTACATCTGCTCGAACCACTACTTCACCAGCAAGCGTATACTTAAGAGCATTTCCGATAATATTTGTAAAAACCTGTTTAATTCTTTTTTCATCAGTAGTAAGGAGAGATATCGCATCAGAAAACTCCACGCGAAGTGCAAGACCTTTACTTTGTGCAACATTCTGGAGCGTTAAGACAATAGAAGAAAGGAGAGCCCTCACATCTATCTGTGTTCTTGTAAACGACATTCGTCCCTCTTGAATACGCGCCACATCCAAAATATCATCCACGAGAAATGCGAGATCGCGTGCAGAAGCATCGATCATTTCAATGTCACGCTGGTATGCTGGCGGGATATCCTTCATCCCTTGCAATAAATTGGCGTACCCGCGAATAGCAGTGAGAGGTGTACGCAACTCATGTGCTGCCATCGAGACGAAGTCATCTTTCATTTGATCAACTTCCTTCAATCGTTGGTATAGTGTTGCATAATCAATAATACGTGCCTGACGCGCCAACATAATAATAATGAGTACAATAATGATGCCGAGTAAACCATATGCATTACGCATGTTCCTGCGCACCACTGCATCCGCTTGAGACATCGAAAGATCAACAACGAGATACCCTATGGTTTCAGCACTACTCGTCGCCGTGATTGCACGAACGCCACGCCAAAACCGTTCACCTTCTACAAAATATGAAGTGGCAAATGTCTCACGAGGATTTCCTGAAGCTGACCCAAGGAGAAACATTGAAAGGTTGTCTACCTCAAGCTCGGTATGCATTTCATCAGAACGAAGTGACGCTACTACAGGATAGGTTTCCCCTTTACGAGGACCGAGTACCTGAAAATTTCGCATCGTCTCGTTATCTTTTCCTAGTGCATTGATACGCTCGCTCAAATATGCAGGTTCACCCATATGCTCTCCAGCAAAAAGAGCAAACGTTTCTTCGAGAATACTGATGCGATTACGCTCTAATTTGTTTTGATTCTCGCGCGTAATTTTGAGAAATTGCTCGCTTGTAAACACAAACGCAAAAGGAATAGCCACCACAAGAAAGAATGTGTAGATAATCTGGGGGTTATTGCGAACAAAATCAAAACCATACACAAAGAATTTTTTAAGACGCTCTGTCATATTGATTACATTGTTGCGGTGCCATTCTCACCATCACGTCGTCGCACGATTACTCCAATAACCAAGAAACTCATACCTAGTACACCGACAATCAGAGCAACAAGTGTATAGAGCGAGAGTCCAGAGAAGAATCCGGGTTCTTTATGTGCGAGAGGAAACGCAACCTCAACATTTCCTAAGGTGACAGCTTCTGCAACCTTCACAAATGGTAATGGTTCCGATTTTGAAAGGACACGCCCATCGCCGTCAGTAATTGCCGATATTATTTGATGTGTTCCATCAGTAAGCTCTTTATCAAGCGTATATGACCATTCACCTAATGAATTAGTTTTTACCATTACTACGATCGGCTCAGAAAAAATGTAGAGCGTTACAAAACTGTTCGGCATTGCTATTCCGGTGAACGTGAGGTGCGTGGCAGGAGGTTCAGCAAGGGTACTTGATGCCGAAGTACTCGTAACATTATTTGATGCAATCACCTCTTTGACGATGAGGAGTTCCTTGTCAGTGGTACCAGAGATAAGAGGATTGTTCTCAGTCGCGAGTACGGAAATAATAGGTACTACAGTGCCCGTAGTTGTGGCTCGCGTGACAAAAGGTGTCACAGGCGTTTTACTTCGAGGGTTAGAACGCACCGCAATTTCATTCCCATCAGAAACACCATCTCGATCGGTATCTCCATTTCTAGGATCAGTATGATATATGTTGACCTCATCATAATCAGCGAGTTCATCGTTGTCGCTATCAACAAAAACGCGTACGCCAGTACGTTCGGTAAAAATTTTTCTTTCTTCTTCGTGATTCTGTTTAAGGGCTTGTGTGCGCTCAATTATAGTTTCATTAGATACCAATTTATTTTCAACAAGAATCTGAGAACAAATACCTGTATTTTTGAGGTCAGTACAGAATTGTTGAAACTCTTGCGGACTTTTCACTACAGAAGGAAGTTTTTGAGGACGCACCGTGGCATCTTCGAGAATGTTTTCAAGGCGTTCGAAAGGAATACTCCCCACAAGAGAAGGTTTTATAGGTGAAGGAATCGGCATCTTTGTCTGCGCAAAAGCCACACACGTACTTGTATCGCGTTTTTCTTTCTGTTCACAATATACCGCACATTCCTTCATGTCTGTACAAACAGCAGGACTCTTTACTCTATCAACAATTTCTTGTTGCTCTTTCTTTGAGATTTTATTTGTAATCTCTTTTTGTTTTTTCTCATCAAATCTTTCAAAATGTTCGGTGGTAAGTAACGGAGTTGGTGCCTTTACCGCTGTTGCAATAATTGGACGGATAAACTCTTCCTTTTCATCATCATCCTCTTCTTCTGTTTCGCGATGAATTGGAGCGGGTAATGTTTTAACTAAGGGAGGTGGGGGTGAAACCGTCTTAACTGATGATACGGGCAAAGGATTATTTACCGTGGTAGATGTAGGAGGAGGTAGCGAAATTTTTGGTAAAGAAATTGTAGTATTCAAAGGTAGTGGTAGCGGTGGTGGTGCCAAAGGTAACACTGAACTAGAGGAGGTAGTACTTTCACGTACATTATCATCATAGTCGCCATGGGAAATGGTAACACTACCTGTAGTAACCACCACGCTTTCTGTTGTTACCGTACTCGTTGTCGCTATGGCACTCCCTGTACCCGAAAGCGTACAAGCAACATCCAATACAAATTTACCATTAAGTATTCCAGAACCAACGTAATGAGGATTTACTAGACCAGACCAATTATATACTCCATTAGAAAGAAGCCGTGAGCCCGGCATTACTGAAGTAACTTCTGACACTGTGCCTCGCGAAAGCGTAAAACTTCCTCCCGTAGCAGGATTCGCAATAAATGCAGTTTTTGTTTTTGGAGAGGAAGGGGTTGAGCAATCAACATCTGATGTCGGGCTAACAGAAAAGGTGACGAGAGTTCCCGTGGTAGTGGTATTAGGATACGTAGCGGTTGTGCTCGTGGTGGTATTAAAAAAACTGGTCGTATCAGCAAATAAGTTCAAAGGAAAACGAATAACGCCGACACCAACCATAAGTGCAGCGAGCACTCCTAAGTGATATTTATAAACGTGAAAGAAATTATACATAATATTTTTTTGTTCTTTTCACCCAAGGAGCATTTTTACTGCATATTTAATTCCCTCTTTGTCCATGCCGTAATGTTTAAGAAGCTCCTCAGGTTTACCCGACTGCCCAAACTTATCGTGTACGCCCACAAACGCCATACGCGTAGGGTATGTAGTTGCGAGGACCTCCGCGACCGCTCCACCTAAACCTCCCGCAACTTGGTGCTCCTCTACTGTGACAATAGCCCCACACTCTTTCGCAAGCGCCACAACGGCGTCACGGTCGAGCGGTTTGATGGTAGCCATATTCATCACCACCGCACCAATTCCCTCTCCTTCGAGCTCACGTGCCGCAAGGAGTGCATTGTGGACGAGTGCCCCACACGCAATGATGCCTACCTGTATTGCCCCCTGCGGACGATAAAAAATCTGTGCCTTCCCTATTTCAAACGGCGTTTCCTCGGTTGTAATAATAGGAGTTTTTTCACGTGTAAGACGTAGGTATGTTGGTGTTGTTGTTTTCGCCATCGCTATCGTTGCTTTTTTTGCTTCAACTGCATCGCACGGCGCAAGAACAACCATATTAGGAATGACCCGCGTAAGCGCAATATCTTCTACTGCTTGGTGCGTGCCACCATCAGGACCAACAGAAATACCGGCATGAGAACCGACGATTTTTACTGGTCGGTCGTTATAACAAATCGTCGTACGAATTTGCTCCCAGTTACGCCCTGGACTGAACATTGCATACGATGAAATAAACGGTATTTTTCCCATCGCCGCCATTCCAGACGCCACAGATGCCATCGACTGTTCCATAATACCCATTTCAAAAAAACGTTTAGGAAACTCTTTTGCAAATGCTTCCATCTTTGTAGATTCGGTAAGATCGCAACACAGTCCCACGATACGCTCGTCTTCACGCGCGGCGACGAGAAGCCCTTCGCCAAACCCTGCGCGAATAGGTGCTTGCTCTACATCAGTATCAAAAAGTTTTGGATTTAAATTTATCATTTATCGTGTCAAAATAATTTTCTTCTTATTCTTTAATTCCCCTCCCTATTCCCCATTTTCTATTCCACCCCTGCTACTCATGTTCGCTTACAATTTGTCCACCAAGAGTACGAAGCTCCGCCAATGCATTTGCTCCTTGGTCTTTGTTCGGAGGATTACCATGCCATTTATAATCTCGTTGAAACGCTTCCACACCCTTGCCCGGAATCGTGTGCGCAATAATGACCGTAGGCTTTTCAAAAATTGCCTTTCCTTCGTTGACGGCATCGTTAATCGCCTCCATATTATGGCCATCAATCTCAAGTACGTGCCACCCAAACGCTTCCCATTTAAGCGCGAGTGGTTCAAGAGGCATTACATCTTCTGTGAAGCCATCAATCTGAATATTGTTACGATCAACAATAGCAATAAGATTATGGAGTCGCTCTTTCCCTGCGAGCAAGATAGCTTCCCACACTTGTCCTTCATTGAGCTCACCATCACCAAGGAAACAATAGATGTAACGATCCGACGAAACACCATCATTCAAACGATCCGCTAAGGCCATACCTACCGCTTGTGACAACCCTTGCCCAAGTGGACCTGAGCTTGTTTCCAACATTGGGAGAAATTCACGATGCGGATGTCCTTGCAGACGTGAGCCAAATTTACGAAGCGTTTTCATTTCCTCGACAGGGAAATATCCACTGTGTGCCATCGTTGCATAAAGCACGGGGCAAATATGTCCATTAGAAAGAATGACGCGGTCACGTTCCTCCCATCGTGGGTCCTCGTGATTATGTTTGAGAATATGAAAATAGAACGCAGTAAAAATATCGGCCATACCAAGAGGTCCCGCGGTATGCCCTGACTTTGCTTCAACTAATCCTTCAATAATTGTTGCGCGAATGGCAACTGCTTTTTCTTCAAGAAATTTTATTTTCTCATCATGAAGATGTGTCATGCAATTATTGTACCAGATTTCTTAAATCTTCAATAGTGTTTGAAACATCTCCGCTCTTCAAAATAGTTGAACCAGAAACCAAACGTGTTGCGCCGGCATCTACGAGTATGCGTGCGGTCTCGTAGTTAACTGAACCATCAATACTGATAGGCATTTCTGGATAGCGTGAACGTATGTTGCGTACCTGTTCAAGAACACGCTCATCAAAAGCCTCTCCCTGTAATCCGATTTTTTCAATTCCCATACATTGAACAAAATCAATATCCTGCATATAGACTTCGATAGACTCAAAAGGTGTTGTTGTGTTGAGCGCAAGTCCTAGTTCAACCAAATCTTGTGGCACGCTATTGCGAACAGCTTCAAAATCTGTCATCGACTCCACATGCACAATAATACGGCGCGCGCCAGCAGAAATCCATTTACTCACCACCTCTTCAGGATGCTCAATCATAAGATCAGCTTCGAAGTCAATGAATTCCCATTCAGGCATTCCTTCGTCTTCAGTAATGATGTTCGCAAAATGCTGATCTCCCGGATGATACGGCCATGTTCGTGCAGGAACAAATTTTCCATCCATAATATCCAGTTGAACCAACGGAACCACGCCCGCAAAAAGCCCCATTTTTTCAGCAAGGTCCTCGTAACTCTTCGGCATAATAGCTGGTATAATTTCAATCATTTTTTTATTTTACCTATTTTCCAAGGGGACCCCTTGGAATCTATTATTTCTTAGTAATGATACTCTTTTTGTATGTGTTCAAATGTTCAAGTGCGATACCGGTACCTTTTGCCACACAGTAGAGTGCGTCCTCAGCAAGGACTGCTTTCACACCCGTACGACGAAATACAAGTTCTGGAAGATTGCGGAGCTGAGATGATCCTCCCGTCATAATAACCCCCTGATCGATAATATCTGCAGAAAGTTCAGGAGGGGTCTCTTGTAACACATCTTTAATAGCGCGGATAATCTCGCGTAGTTCGCGATCAATTGCCTTTACAATTTCATTTGTCGAAACTTGCGCTGTGCGTGGAAGTCCCGTGACATAATCACGTCCCTTAATTACCAAAACAAGCTCATCGTCAAGAGGAATAGCGGAGCCAATGCGAATTTTTACCTCTTCTGCCGTACGGTCACCAATCGCAAGATTGAATGTTTTTTTAATATAGTCTGCAATGGCGTGATCAATTTTGTTCCCGGCGCATTTTACCGATGTCGATGCAACAATTCCTCCGAGTGAAATCACCGCAACATCAGTAGTACCACCACCAATATCCACCACCATATGTCCGCGTGCTTCGTGAATAGGAATACCCGCTCCAATAGCCGCGAGAATCGGCTCTTTCACTACGTATGCATTTTTTGCACCGGCTTTAATCGTCGCTTCGATAACGGCACGACGCTCAGTAGATGACACACCAGCAGGCACAGAAACCATCACATCTGGCTTTAAAATATTCCATTTACCAAGCGCCTTGTTAAGGTAGTAGCGAATCATTGCCTCGGTGATGCGGTAATCAGCGATAACACCATCCTTCATAGGACGATATGCGATAATATTGTCAGGGGTACGACCAATCATCTGCTTTGCCTCGAGCCCCACAGCCATAATGCGATTATTTTGCTCATTTACTGCAACGACAGACGGTTCATTAAGTACAATTCCCTTTCCTGGAATAAACACAAGGGTATTTGCCGTACCGAGATCAATACCGATTTTTCTAATAAAAAATGACATGAGAATTATTGAATGAATATTATGTGCTTCCTTTTCCAGAATTGCGCAATGATGACATTATGGACGACGAGTGCACCTTTTGCAAACTTTACAGCGTCTAGAGAAAACATCCCTCATAGACATACTACTACGTATGACGGCCCTTGAGCAAATAGGCAAAATATGAGGTAATATACTATGAAGATCCTTCAAACGAGGAACTGTCTATTTTATGCATATTCTTACGGTTCTACCCATTACACGAAGTGTCCTTAAGGGCACGTTAACGTACTTTTCAAAAGATCCTGCCACGATAGGATCGGTAATTTTTGTTCCTATCCGTTCGCAAGAAGTGCCCGCACTCGTCACAGAAGTACAAGAAGTATTTGATGCTAAGTCAACAATAAAATCTTCAGGATATGCCCTACGAAAAATAAAACAAATAAAACCTCTCACGATTTGGAACAGCGCCTTCATTGATGCCGTAGAAAAAACCGCGCACGTTCACGCACAAGGGTTTGGAGAAACACTCCTTTTACTTACGCCTAAAACAATTCTTGACGCATACCTTTCAAAAGACCTTGCAGTTCCGCATCCTGCGTTTCCTTCATTCTCACACCACCCTCGGATCCTTGCTATTCAGAACAGCACTGTGGTGCGCCTTGAGTCCTATCAACGTCTCGTACGTGAATCATTTGTCCGCCACGAATCAACATTTATTTGTGTTCCTGCTGAACAAGAAGTAGAACGAATCGGACAAACATTAAGCCACGGCATCGAAGACTACGTGTTCATATTTCATAGCGGACTCTCAAAAAAGCGTACCCTTGAACGCTGGCGTTCTGCGCTCAAGGAACAACACGCCATCCTTGTGGTGGGTACGCCACAGTATCTGGCACTCGGACGATATTTTGCAAGTATTATCTTGGACGAAGAACATGCCCGTGGATGGAAGCCGATGGTACGTCCACTCATTGATATGCGTATCTTTGCAGAACAATACGCACATTTAACGGGAAGCACCCTCATCCTTGGTGCTCCCATTCTTCGCGCCGAAACACAAAAGCGTATCAAAGAAGGAACGATCGAAGAATTTGAAAGAATTGCAGTACACACAGAGAAACATATTACCACTGCAATTATTGACCCTCGTATTGAAGAAAGAGCAATTAAAGAGGAGACAGGAAAACGCATAGTGCAAATGTTAACCAATGAAGTGCGCGCACTCATACAAACAGCACGTGAAAAAAATCAAAATGTCGTGCTTATCTCCGCACGAAAAGGACTGGCACCTATTACTGTTTGTGGTGACTGCGGTACTGTCGTGCGCTGTACTACGTGCGATAACCCCCTCGTTATTCACCACATCAAAAGTCGCGAGAAAGCGACCACGCACACCACCGTCAAAAAAACTGGTGCAAGAATATTCACCTGTCACACCTGTGGTTTTGTGCGTGTGCCCGAAGACGACGAGCACGAAACCTGCCATTCGTGTGGTGGATGGCGCCTCGGAGCGCTCGGTATCGGAACCGAACGAATACAAGAAGAAGTGAAAAAGTTTTTCCCCAATACTCCCCACGTTATTTTTGATGGTGAACATATCACAACTCGCGCGCAAGCAAAAAAATGTATCGCGCAGTTTGAGGAGCATCCACATAGTATTCTCATTGGTACCCCGATGGCCGTTCCCTACCTCACAAGCGCAGACCATATAGTCATCATCTCGCTCGATTCACTCTTTGCAATCCCCGACTTTCGCATCAATGAGAACATTTTTGCGCTCGTTCTCACCCTTCGCGAAAAAGCAACATCATCACTCCTTGTCCAAACGCGCGCCGACGACACGACGCTTTACATCCAAGCACTCGCAGGTGACCTTCTTACGTTTTCTGAGAATGAACTTGCCCTTCGCAAAGCTTTTTCATACCCACCCTACAGCACAATTATCAAAATTATACTGCGCGGTACGAAAGAAGAATTTCCAGAAAAAATTGCACTCCTAAAAACATTCCTCGCTCCCTTTGAGATCATTACCCCAAATACCGTGTCGAAAGAACCAAAAAACACCTATCGCACACACGCCATTCTCAAGCTAACAACGTGGCCTGACGAAAAACTCATCACCAAACTGCGCGCCCTCCCTCCCGAGTTCACCATCGACGTAAATCCAGACCATTTACTGTAGTACTTCAAAAAAGTAACCATTTAAGGTATACTGTGTGCGAAATATGGTAAAAATACTCCAGCAGGATGCGCCGGTTCTTCGCGCAGAAGCAGAGCCCGTCAACCCAAAAGATTTTGGCTCACCACGCCTGAAAAAAATCTTGCAAGATATGCACGTCGCTCTTGAAAAAGAAGAGGACGGCGTCGCGATCGCTGCTCCGCAAATCGGTGTGCCACTCCGCATTTTCATTGTGTCACATCGCGTATTTGAAATGGACGACACTCCTCCACACACCACTCCCCAAGGTGAACCACAACCTCCCGTCAAAAAAACACTAGCGCGCGATATGGTATTCATTAACCCAAGCTTGCTCAAGGTTTCGCGTAAAAAAAAATGGGTTCCCGAGGGATGTCTCTCGGTTCGCTGGCTCTATGGCGAAGTCGCTCGCGCCGACAAGGCAACCATACGCGCATATGATGAACAGGGGAAACTGTTTACCCGTGGCGCGGGGGGACTTCTCGCGCAAATATTCCAGCACGAAACCGATCACTTAAACGGCGTACTTTTTATCGACACCGCGCGTAACGTAGAAAAAGTTACGAAGGAAGAAATCGAGAGACAAAAACACCAACATCATCATGAGTAATATTCAAGAAACCACACCCACCCTCTCGTTTGCCTTTTTCGGTACCTCCCATATTTCCGTCATAGTTCTTGAAGAATTGCTTCATGGTGGCTTAACACCCACTCTTATCGTAACCGCGCCACCGAAACAAAAAGGGCGCGGGCTTTCCCTTGCCCCAAGCGAAGTAAAGGTGTGGGCAGACGCGCACCATATCCCCACCCTTGAACCAGAGAAACTTAATGACGAATGTTATAACCAACTGCTCACCGGAAATTTTGAATTATTTGTTATTGCATCGTACGGAAAAATCATCCCAGAAAGGATCCTTAATATGCCACGCCACGGCACCTTGAATGTTCATCCTTCCCTCCTGCCAAAACTTCGTGGTGCATCCCCACTCCAAGGAAGTATACTTGAAGATATCCCCGTAGGTTCAACACACGAAACAGGCGTGACTATTATGCTTATTGATGAAGAAGTAGATCACGGTCCTATCGTCGCACAGGAAAAAATTTCGCTCCCCAACTGGCCACCAAAAGGAAGTGAGCTCGAACACACACTTGGTGTCCTCGGCGGAAAACTTTTAGTAAAAACGATTCCGCTCTGGACTACTGGAGCAATTACTCCGTGTGTGCAAGAGCACAGTAACGCAACCTATACAAAAAAGGTTACCAAAGGAAGCGGGCACATCGACCTTGCAGACGATCCCGAGCGTATGTATCGCAAAATTCGCGCATTCGATGTTTGGCCTCGCTCATATTTCACCACTACGCGAAGTGGACGCGAAATACGCGTCATTGTTACTGATGCAAAAATAGAAGATGGTAAGCTCGTTCCTCTCCGAGTTATCCCCGAAGGAAAAAAGGAAATGAATTACGAGGATTTTTTACGAGGACAAAAGTAAATAAAAAAAACCCGCACTATCATCACGACAGTGCGGGCAGTAGTCTTTTCGGCTCGGGTACTACCATACCCTATCCACTCATTGGCTTTCAAGGCGTGGATACCTCGTAGACCCTAAGGCCTCATCGGTACGTTGGACCGTGCAGTAATCTCATTGTGAGATACCTCCTTTGTGTGCGAGCCTACTTTGTTTTCAGGGTGTAGGTCCCTGTCAAAATTTGGTTCGGAGCTTTTGGCGTTGAGGCACTAACCTCTCCTCCTTAATGTTTTCTATATATATTATAGCAAATCTACAGATATTGTCAAGAGCGACAAAAAAACACCAATTTTATTGGTGTTTTTTAGTCGCTCATCACTATAAGCCTATTGTACTTCAATCTTCTCTACAATCATATCTTCGAGCGGTCGGTCAGCAACTCCAGTTCCTGTGTTCTCGATTGCAGTCACTGTTTCCATGCCAGACGTCACGCGCCCAAAGACCGTGTGTTTTGTATCAAGAAAATTATTACTCCCAACATTAATGAAAAACTGACTGCCATTGGTATTAGGTCCCGCATTTGCCATTGAAATCGTACCGATATCATTTTTATTTTCTGGAGTAATTTCGTCCGCAAACTGATACCCTGGACCACCAGTTCCCCACCTGTTCTGGTTACTTACATCCTTTGAAAGTGGGTCGCCACCTTGAACCATAAATCCCTTGATGACGCGGTGAAAGCGCGTGCCGTTATAAAAACCATCATTCGCAAGTTTCTTGAAATTCTCAACCGTTTTTGGTGCACGTTCAGTAAATAGCTCTAAGGTAATAATTCCTTTATTGGTCGTAATTGTTGCAGTAGTCATAGCAGTTGTATTAAGGGTTGATGTGGTAATGGATTCTTTTGATAAGATAACAGGTTCAAGAGTATTCTCTTTCTGTGGGTTAGTTTTGCCATTCATCCAAACCATACCAACAACAAAAATAACCGCCAGTGTAATAAATATAATATTTCGTGTATTCATAGGTTTAATCTTTCTTACCAAATCGAATTAAATTTTTGATCATACCAGCGCCACGGCGTACGAGTGTACGATTTTTTTCCTTATTTGAATTAAGTTCGCGCACGATTTCGTTACGTACATCGTCAATCGCTGCGTACAAATCAGACTTTTCAGAAACAGCACGGTATTTTTTACCGCGCACCGTCATCATTACCTCCGCGCAAAAGATATCTCCTGCATTGTGGTGTCGTGTAGTCTTGCCAATCTCGACATTCGCAAGAAGTACTTCCTCTGCGTGAGGTGGCGCAAACTTTTCTACGCTTTTAATTTTTTCCTCAACATACGCCGAAAGGGCGCTCGTGAGCTCTATATTGGTTGTTTTTATTTTTATTTGCATACACTCATTTTAGCACCACCTAAGGATTTGGCAACCATACAAAGATAAGCCTTGCATCACCTGAGTATACTAATTATGCATCAGGAATACTCAGTATTTTTCCTGGACTATGATGTCCAGAAACAATACGAATCTGCTTTGATAGAATGTCGTAATGTTCTGCGATAAGCTCCAGCACGCGCACATTGGCACGATTCTGTTCTGCAGGTTCTTTTACAGAAACGATAAACGAATCTTCTCTCTCACGTAAAAAAAACTCTTTTTTTGCTCCTGCCGTAACACGTACTCGTATGTACATTACGATGTATAAATTTGTTCTCCTAGATTAGATAACCTCCACCAACAACGTATTTGTTCCCCCCGTGCTTCCAAACGGCATTCCAGCCACGATAACTACCTTGTCTCCTTTTTTTGCAAACTTATTTGCAATTACGAGTGCACGAACTTTCTTGGTTACTTCATCAATAGTCATCAGATTTTCTACATAGATTGGATAGCATCCGAACGAAAGGACCGCCTGATTTACCACAGATATATTTGGACTCATTACAATGATCGGCTGTGCGGGACGGAAACGAGAAATCATACGAGCCGTCAAGCCAGATTCAGTGAGTGCAACAATAGCAGTCGCACCAATAGCTGATGCCGCACTTACCACAGAAAAGGTTACCGCATCAACAACCTCCTTTTGTACACTGTTGCCATTTGCATGGTCACCCAAAATACTTTCTGCAAGTACATCGAGGTGTGGGTAGTTCTTCTCCATCATAAGCGCAACTTTTTGCATCATTGCAACGGTCTCCACAGGATACAAACCAAGTGCGCTTTCTTCTGAAAGCATCACGGCGTCAGCACCGTCGAGAATTGAATTTGCAACATCTGATACTTCTGCACGGGTTGGCACCGGCGTCTTAATCATTGACTCCATCATCTGCGTTGCAACGATGACAGGCTTTCCTGCTACGTTACATTTTTCGATAATCATCTTCTGTAAAATAGGAACTTGCTCTGCAGGAACCTCTACCGCAAGGTCGCCACGCGCAACCATTATACCGTCGGTCTCGGCAATAATCGCATCAATGTTTTCAATAGCTTCGTGTGTTTCAATTTTTGCGATAATTTTTGCAGTTGATTTGCTCTTTACAAGAATACTGCGAAGCTCGCGAATATCAGAAGCGCGACGCACAAACGAAAGTGCGATGAAATCAACATTCTGTTCAATACCAAATACGAGGTCCTTCTTATCCTTTGGGGTAATACAGCTAATTTTGAGTGATATCCCCGGAAGATTTACTCCGCGACGACCCTTGGTCTCCCCACCCACCGTCACGCGACATTTTACTTCATCTTCAGAAACAGAAATTACCTCAAGTGCTTTCTTTCCATCATCAAGCAAAATAATATTACCCTTTTTCACTTCCTTAGGAAGCGCTTTATAGTTTACGAACGCTTTCGTTTCATCACCTACGCACGCTTTGGTGGTAAGGGTAAAAATCGTACCCTTTTTCAAGATGACACGCTCCTGATAAAAATCACCAATACGGATCTTTGGACCAGAAAGGTCTTGGAGGATTGCGATAGGGGTTTGGAGCTTTTCTGCTACGGCACGAATGTTTTGCACCTGAACAAGTGCTCCCTCGTGTGTTCCGTGAGAGAAATTAAGACGGCATACATTCATTCCTGCCTTTGAGAGTTTCTCGAGCATTTCTTGGCTTTCAGAAGCTGGTCCAATCGTTGCAACAATTTTTGTTTTTTTCATAAAAAATCTTTTTTTCTATTTTGAATTAATACCATTCCCAATTAAGTCCTTCGTGTTTCTCGTCCAAAATATCGAGCGAAACAAAGAGAAAAATTTGAAGTGAATCGAGATTCATTGAAAATTTTTCTCGAAGTTGTAGCCGATATTTTGGACGAGATGCGAAGAGGTTAATCGGGGATGGTATGAGTTCCTATCTTACCAGAAAACCAATTACGAGTCCACTCGTAATTGGTTTATAACGCACCTCCTGTATACCTATTCAAGCACTGCTTTAATACGACGCACGCCTGCCGACGAAGCTTCTTCTTTAAGAATTTTAAAATGTCCGAGCGTTTCAATATTTTCCACATGTGGACCACCACACATTTCGAGACTAAACTTGTTATCCCCCTCGCCTATTTGATACACACGCACCACCTCTCCGTATTTTTCGCCAAAGAGGCCAATAGCGCCACGGTCGCGTGCGTCAGTAATTGAAATGTCTTCTTGTGTGACCTTCAAATGCTCTTGAATTTTCTGATTCACTAGATCTTCCACCTTCTTTTTTTCATCATCAGTCATCTTGTCAGTATGGGTAAAATCAAAACGCAAACGCTCTACAGTAATGTTAGAACCTTTTTGCGCTACGTGTTCGCCGAGTACCCTGCGAAGTGCCTCGTGGAGAAGGTGCGTTGCCGTATGATACTTAATAGACATCTCGCTCGTATCAGCAAGTCCTCCTTTAAATTTTTGTTCGCTTCCCTCACGTGAAAGTTCCTGATGCTTTTTCATTTCCTCATAAAACCCTTTCGTATCAATCGTAATGTTATTCTCGCGTGCAATTTCCTCTGTAAGCTCAACAGGAAATCCGTGAGTAGAAAAAAGGTGAAATGCTTCATACGCAGAAATGCTCCCGTTTTCAAGAAGACGCTTGAGCTCCTTGAACCCCTTTTCTATCGTTTTTCTAAATTTGTCTTCTTCTTCCCAAATTTCCTTAACAATGAAATTTTCTTTTTCTTTAATATTGTCATATACACCGTTATAAATGCCTGCAATAATAGGCACGAGCTCAGAGAGCATACCGTGTTCAATATGAAGTACGTCAGCATAGCGCACTGCGCGACGCAAGAGGCGACGTAAAATATATCCCTGCTCAGTGTTCGATGGGCGTACCCCATCAGCAATCATAAACACACTCGTGCGGATATGGTCTGCCACAATGCGTGATGCGCGCACATCGCGAATCTCGCCTCCTGAAAGTTCGCGAATTTTGTTCATCAGAGGAACAAACAAGTCCGTGTCAAAAATATTGTCTTTTTTTTGCACTGCCATCACTACACGCTCGAGCCCCGATCCCGTATCGACATTTTTCTTAGAAAGCTTGCCAATTACCCTGCCGTCTTTCTTTTCGTACTCCATAAATACATCGTTCCAGATTTCTACTACTTCTTGGCGATCATCCGCTGCCGTATATTCCTCTTTGGACATATCACCCAATCCGCGCTCGGTAACGTCATAGAACATCTCCGTATCAGGACCGCACGGACCATTGTCCCCTGGGCTCCACCAGTTCGATTTTGCTGACATAAAGTAGATACGGTGCTCGGGCACATATTTTTTCCAGATTTCAAAAGATTCTAGATCGCGCGGTGCATTTTCATCACCCTCAAACACGGTTATGTAGAGACGGTTCGGATCGAGGCCAAGTCCTTCTTCTTTTGACGTAAGAAATTCATAACTCCATTTGATAGCATCTTCCTTGAAATAATCCCCGAACGACCAGTTGCCCAGCATTTCAAAAAAAGTATCGTGCGTTTTATCACCGACTTCCTCGATATCCTGTGTGCGTACACACTTCTGAGAATTTGCGAGCCGTGTGCCCTGTGGGTGTGGTGTCCCCATAAGGTACGGCACGAGTGGTTGCATCCCCGCAGTGTTAAAAAGCACCGAAGGATCATTTTCAGGCACGAGTGGTGCCGAAGGGATAATTGCGTGTTCCCTTTTTTTGAAAAAAGTTAAAAAACGATTTCTAATCTCGTGTGACTGCATAATATACCATTCAACTATACCAATTATTTTAATTCATGACGCACAATTGCCTTGAGGCGATCCTCAACATACCAAAAAAAGGTAAAGGTCAGAATCGCGAGCACGGTGGTCACCATAGCAAGCGTGTAGAAACCATATCCTATTGCAATACCCACACCAGCGGAAACCCAGAGGCCTGCAGCGGTCGTTACCCCACTCACATCAGCTCCTTTTATGAAAATAAGGCCGGCACCAATAAATCCAATTCCGGTAATGATCTGTGCTGAAAATCTAATGGAATCTACCAGCGCAGTTGGTGAGTCAAATCCCCCGCCTATAAATACTCCCGTCATCGCAAGGAGTGCTGAACCCATCGTCACCAGCCCATATGTTCTCATACCAGCAGTTTTACCCGAAATAGCGCGCTCGATACCCAAAGACATTCCCAACAAAAGGGCAATGGCGAGCTTTGAAATTATCTCAATTTGTTCTCCGGAAATAATGTTTACTATATCCATATTAAATAATAATATACCAAAAAAACTACAGAATTGCTACTTAGAGCTTATCCACTATTCTCTTGACTAGGCAAGCCGTATTTTTCTTCTCGTTTGCGCCTTGTGTCTCTAGGCGAGACACTGCGACGTGAATTTAAGCTTTTTTATTAAGGAACGCTTCGCTTGTAAAAAACTTAAATTCAGCGGTGAGATAGTGGATAGGCTCTTATTAAAGCATCTTCAAAAATTCCTCCTCCGTCAAAACATGCACATCCAAGGAGCGCGCTTTCGCAAGTTTTGAACCCGGATTCTCCCCTGCGACCACAAACGTTGTTTTCGAAGAAACGCTTTCAGAGACCTCACCTCCAAGCGCACGGATGCGTTCCTTTGCGAGGTCACGGTCAAGGGACGTGAGGGTGCCCGTGAGCACAAACGTCATACCGGTGAATTTCTGATTTTTTTCTTTCATCTTCTTACC
>CAYHML010000002.1:0-20675 GCA_964357675.1 uncultured Candidatus Saccharibacteria bacterium
TTTTCCGAAACCAAGAAAGCCTTTATCTCCAAAAAGTTTATCAAGGTGATCGTTGAGCATCTTTTCTACATAGGGAGAAAGTTGCACTGATTGCACTGGTGTTTCTCTAGTCTCTTTCAGGTTGATTGTTTCTGCTGGTGTTGAGACTTCCTCTTTCGGCGTTTCTCTCATGGGGACCTCTTCGTTGTTGATTGCTCCTGCTATTACCGGCACCACAATTTCTTCTTTCTGTTCCTCGGCACTGTTTTCTTGTGGTGTGTCGTTACCGTCATCAAGAAGGAGAGGGGTTTCGGGTATTAAAGGTTCCCCAATCGGCGCTTCTGCTGTCTCTGTTTTAGTTGGTTCAGGTGTTTGAATGGCGGTACCTTCTTTTACTACGGCATCTTCTTGAGAAATATCATTATGAGTAACTTCTTCAAGGGCAGACGTGATGATTTTTTCTATGGAAGATTTGTGTTTTTGCTCCCATTCTTTTTGGTCTACAAGTGCTTGTTCATGCGTATAAAGAATTCCTTCGTTCTCTTGTTGGGGAGAAGGGGTAACAGATTCTGGGGCTGGGGGAGGTGGTAATGGTGCGTCTACTTCAGGCACTACTTCAATATTCTTTTGTTCTTGCGTATTGTTTTCTTCTGCTCCTGTATGGATGTTGATCATTTCGTCTGCAAGAGGGTCTTTTGCGTTGTTTCCCTCGATAAGCGTTGCCTCTTGTACAAGCTTGTTTAGTTTTTGATCGGTATCATAAATGGTTGCCTCGGCACGGTTTGCGTCACCCATTGCTCGTTGGTTGGTTGGGTCGGTCGTAAGCTTGTGCTCTGAGCGTGCGAGAGCCCTCCTCGCATTGCCCAGTATTTTTTTACTCTCTTTCCAATCGGTGATAATTTTATGAATCTTTTTTTGGTCTGCAGAGAGATCGGCATCTGGTAATTGGTCGTTTATTTCCTTGAGTTTTTTCTGTACCGCACGGATGCTTTTTTCGATAGCCTTTTTAATGACACTTGGAACCTCTTCGTTTTCATGGACACGAAGTTCTGCAAGGTCGTGAAGAAGTTCTTCTTTGTCGCGGGTGATTTTTTCAACATCATTACTAGCACGCTTGAGATCCTTCGTCGCTTCGGCGATGGCGCGTTTTATTTCTACTGGATTTCCTTTACTTCCGGTACCACCACGTATATTTTTTTCTTCATTTGAAATGTTCTCTTCCATAATTGATTATGTGATTCATTATCGCACACTTGTTCGTCAATGCGCAACGTTGTTTTGTGTTGCGATATGAAGTGTTTGACGTTATACTTGAGTAAGTCTATGAAGCTCGGCACAAAAATTAATCTCGTACTCGTGGTGGTGACCACCATCGTACTTACAGTCGCGTTTTGGATTGTGGTAAACATCGAGGGGTCAAATATTGAAAAGCAGGTACGAAATGACTCTAGCACTATTGGTGAAATTCTTTTGGATAACATTACGCGAATGTTTTCTCAGATACGTATGCAAGAGGAACATTTGCAGGCGGTTGTTGACAAACTTTCGATAATTGAAGGAGTAAAATATGTTGATGTGTTTGATATGGATGGAGTGTATATTGCGGCAACCAATCACTCGCTCATTGGAACAAAAGCTGATGCTATAGACGCCGAGATGTTTGAAAGAATAAAAATAGAAAAAAAATCGGTAAGTACGCGTAAGGACGAGGGCAATTATTACGAGCTGGAGCGACGCATCCCTATCTATCAAGGGGATGGTGGAGAAACTGAAAATATGATTAATATGATCGAGGTTGAGGTTGCAACACGATCAAAAGGTTCCACCGATGTTCTCGATGCTCAAAAGCTTCTTCAAGTGATTTCGGTTAGTATCGAGCAGAATGCACGTTCTATTTTTGCGACACGTAAAGAAGACCTTGATGCGATTCAAGAAATTACTGATGATGTTACGAAGTTCGATTTTTTTGATGACTTTATCGTCTTTGATACGATGCTCAACGTTATTGCAAACACGGGAGGAGAAAAAAACAAATCTACTGATACTGACCCTCGGCTTCAAAAGATGCGTGAAGATGTTGTTGCCGGTAAGGTTGATAGTGTTGAGGAAATTCGCATACACAAAGAGAATAAGGAGGTTATTTTTAGAATTGAGCCTATCAAACTTGAAATTGATGGAAAGAGTAAAATCATCGGTCTTCTTGAAATTCACATATTAACCTCTTCGTATAAAGAAAGAATTAGCGCGCTCGAATTTCGTATGGTCGGCATTGGTATTATCTTTGTCGCAATATTGGTTATCACACTTGCTATTTTCCTTCGAAAAGAGATTATTGGCCCTATTATGCTCTACTCAAAAGTTGCGCAAAAGGTAGCCGATGGAGATCTCAATCAAGTGATTGAATATTCATCAGATGATGAAATCGGAAAATTCGGCGATGTGTTCAATTCAATGGTTGCGAACTTGCGGGAATTTGACCGTCTCAAATCAGACTTCATTTCGGTTGCAGCGCATCAGCTTCGTACGCCACTTTCAGGGGTAAAGTGGGTACTCAAGCTCCTTCTTGATGGAGACCTTGGTCCAGTTACCACCGAACAAAAAGAAATGCTGAAACGAGGCTTTGATACAAATGAAAAAATGATTCAGTTAGTGAATGACCTTCTCAATGTATCACGTATCGAAAATGGTAAATTTGGCTATGCATTTGAAAAAAATGATTTTGGTAAATTGTTGAACACGCTCATTGAAAATTCTGAACTTGTAGCACGCGCGCGCGGTATAGAAATCCTTGTAGAAGACCGTGCACAAGTTGGAGAGTTTATGTTTGATGCAGAAAAACTTTTGATTGCGTTCCAAAATATCATTGATAACGCCGTGAAGTATACACTTCCGGGGGGAAGGGTCTTTATTTCAACTGAAAAACAAGGGGATTATGTGCAAGTAAAAATTAAGGATACAGGTGTTGGTATTCCTAAGAGCGAGCTCCATAAATTGTTTTCGAAATTCTTCCGCGCAACCAATGTTATTCATTTACAAACAGATGGTTCAGGACTCGGATTGTTTATTGTAAAAAGTATTATTTTGCGTCACGGTGGACAGGTGTGGGTGGATTCAGTAGAAGGAAAGGGTACGACCTTTACCGTTATTGTGCCAATTGTTAATAATTTGGTTCCTACAGAGGTAAGTATTCAGGGTTCTGAAAATCCTAAAAATACGTAGATATTTACAGCTTAAATTTTCATGTCTCAAATTTGGAAGTCTTGATTTTTAGGCGAAAACGGCGTATATTTGGGTTGGATAAAAATTAGTTCAAAAAACTCAAAATATAGGAGGGGTTTATGGAAAAAGAAACTGCGCAAACCGCAGGGGGTATTAGTCCCAATCTCAATCTTCCAAGCACATTCACAGAGGCAGGGAAAGACGTTGTACAGCTTCCAGACACGTTTTCCGCGAAGGTTTCTTGCGACATTTTCAAGTATCTTTCAATGAAGGGGTTCCATACCTACTTCGTCGACCACAGGGATGCAATGTCGTTTCGCGCGATATGCTGTAAACCACTCGGTTTCAAGGTCGTCGTGACGCAAGATGACGCGGGGATGAGTGGACATGTCGTTCGCTTTTTCCTCAACGACGTTACGCGTCATAATCCGTATATTTGCGCGGATGAACGGCCGTGGAGGGTTATGAGTAAGGAAGGAGAGACCTGCAAGATGGAACCTCTCGTTTCTCTCGATGATGAGATGAAAGTGAGGGCTGTCGCGAGCAACGCCTTTAACGCCCTTAAGTGCGCCTTTTCAAAAAAGGCAGAGGCCGAACTTAGCGAGATGCATTTTCAGTTCGGTAAACCGACGTTCGGTTATTCGGCCGGTAAGCTCGTCCTCGCCGGCGCTATAACCAGCAATGAGTGCGTGGTTGCGCGGGGGAAAAAAATAAAAAGAATTGAGCGTAGTGATATGAACCTATCACTGCTCACCGAAAAGCTGTTTTTGTAAGTAACAGACAACAGAAGGGCCGGTTTGGACAAAGTCCAAACCGGCCCTATTTTTTTAATATCTTTCTTTCGCCGTAAATTCTTTAATTTTTTGAGCTATCTTGATTATATCAACCGCGCAAACATCTGGCTTGTGCATATCTTCCTTTTTTATTTTTCGGAGTGCCTCTAACTCTGGGTGGTGGTTGTACGTTGTAGTATTTTCTAAAAATGAAGCGGTGAGTGCAGAGGGGAATTTGTCAGGATGTGCGGTTTCAAATACCACCACATTTGCTTCGCGCGCCAATGCTTTTTTCTCACGCGTGCGTATGGTTGCAATGAGTGCTGAAACGCCGTGTGGTTCGAGAACAATATTATTTTTTTGGTACTGATACGACATCATTGCGTAGAGCTCATCATCGGTCTCCGTATCTTCTGACCATATCAGTTGCTGGAGATACTGGAGCATTTCGGGTGTTACACCATATTTTGAAAGGGGAATATCCTTGATGGGAGAAATATTTTTGATATCCTTTTTCATCCCCTCGTAGGGGATAGGGTCGGTATGTCCTGTTTTTTGCGCGGCAAAATAGAGGAGGCGCTCAAGGTTGCTAGGGTCCAAAATATCCATCGACGGAGCAGAGGTATTGGTAAATTCTTTGTGTTTAATAACACCCGACCCAATAATATTTGCCATTACGTTGTTGGCGTTGGTCCCGATGATGAATTTACTGATAGGGAGCCCAAGTTCTTGTGCGAAAAGCCCTGCCATCATATGTCCAACGTTACCCGTAGGAATTGCAAAGCATACTGTTTCGCCGGCATTAATCTCATTTGTTTTTAGTAAGTGCGCATACGAAACAAAATACTGCACCATCTGGGGGATGAGGCGCCAGATGTTGATGGAGTTCGCGCTTGAAAGATTGAGCGTTTTGACATCTTCGGAAAGTTTTTCAAGTTCAGCGTCAGAAATCTCTTGTTTGAGTTTGTAAGAAATTTGTTCCTTAATTCCTGCTTTGTTGTGTGAGTCAAGATCTCTCGTAAGTTGAAGAATTTTTGCAATGTCTTGGCAGTTATCAAAATTCCCCACCACAGGAATAACCTGTATGTTGTTGTTGCGTTCCTGTACGCGGAGCATTTGTTTTTCTTGTACTTCACTGACGCCACCCTCGGGATACATTACCGTGACGGTGATATGCTGTGCTTTACCAAAAGCATCCGCAATAGCAACTCCCGTGTCTCCTGATGTGGCGACGACGATATTAAGGGGTTTGTGGTGCACTTCGCTCCACGTGTCGAGGAGTCGTGCAATAGAACGTGCTGCAAGATCTTTGAAGCTCGCAGTAGGGCCATTGTCGAGACGCGCGATGAATGTATGCGCATCTAGTTTTTCCAACGGAATTTCAAAGTTGTATGCCTCGTGCATCATACGAGAAAGATCGTCGTCACTAATGTCTTCACGTGGAATAAACACGCGATGCACCAGTGTTGCTATTTCGGGAATGGTAAGGGAGGGAAGTATCGTGGTGAAAAAGTCCGGAATATCTTTGAATGTCTGAGGAAATACTTCAGGCATAAAAAGCCCTCCATTTGCAGAGAGACCTGCTGAAATACTTTCAAAAAAGGTTACCGGTGAGCCACCGCGCGTATCACCAAAACGTGGACGGTCGACAGGGAGCGCCTTGAGGATTTCTTGTGCTTGTGTGTTCATAGGGTCTTATAGATTACGTTGTTTCTACTTTGCTTGTTCAAGGAATTGGAATACTTTTTCATTGAGGAGCATCATTTCTAGGTGTTCGTATGCGCGCGCAGGGTCAATGTCCTTATGTTGCTCGGTGAGGAATTTTACTTCGCGATCAAGTTCATCTTTAGGAACTTCTAGTTTCTCTGCAACGGCAATTTTCCCAAGTGCAATCTGGATTTTAACGCGCTTTTCTGCATCAACGCGCCATTCCTTGCGAAAATCTTCCTCAGTTTTCTTTATGGTTGAAAGATATGCTTCTAATTTCATTCCCATACGTTCGATATCTTGGCGGAAGCGGAACATCATACGGTCAAGTTCGCCGTCTATCAAAAGAGTAGGGAGGGTGACTGTAATACCATCAGCAATTTTTTCCATGGTTTGCATACGTTTCTTTTCGCGTGCGCGTGTTTGTTTTTCGTGTGCAAGGGATTCGCGTACTTTTTCAGTAAATTCTGCAACGTTTGCAAATGGGCCGAACTTTTGTGCTAGCTCGTCGTTCAACTCAGGAAGTACCTCTTTGCCCGCATCGTCCTTTGTTGCGTACTGTTTACGGAGCTCAACAAGCGCTTTTTCAACATCTTCTTCGGTGACTGCGGTATCGTCAGCTTCAGTCATTACACCTTGTGCAATTTTCTTATAGTCAGGGAGTTTGATTTCAGGGAGAATTTGGAACGTGAGGGAAAACTCAAAAGGATTATCTTTTGCGAGCTTTTTTACCTGCACGGTTGGCTGGGCGATAGCAGAAACCTTGTGTTTACGAAGTATTTCAGGATACACCTTCTCCATCGTGAGGTTTGCCATTTCTTCGAGAATAAAGGCTTCTCCAAACTTTTGCTCGAGTACATTTGATGGAACGTGTCCCTTTCGAAAGCCGGGGAGTGTGACCTCTTTGCCGATGCGCTCAAGAGCTTGCGCGCGCTCTTTTTCAAAGGTTTCTACGTCTACTTCGCACAAAATCTCTATTTCTGCTTCTGATATGTTGTTTACGGTTGTTTTTATGTCAGTCATAATGGAGCCAGTCTAGCGGTTCAAAGAGTAAAAGTCAAAAATTCCCTTGATACCACTTGGAGGTCGAACCTCCAAGTGGTATGATAAATTTATGCGAAAGACTGTTTTCATCAATGATGAGTACTACCACATCTTTAATCGAGGTGTAGATAAACGACAAATTTTTCTCGATCAATATGATATCGATAGATTCTTCAAGAGTATGAGGGAATTTAACGTTCTCGAGCCCATCGGTAGTATTTATGAAAATTCATTCAAAAATCCACTTGGAGGTTCGACCTCCAAGTTAGGTGGGGGTAATGAACTGGTTGAGTTTGTCGCTTATTGTCTAAACCCGAATCATTACCATTTCGTTTTGAAACAATCCTGTGACAGGGGTATAGAAAAATTTATGCAACGCCTAGGGACTGGTTATACAATGTTTTTTAATGAGAAATATGATCGATCGGGCGCGTTATTCCAGGGGAAATTTAAAGCAGTGCATATAGATTCCAATGAACAATTATTGTACACAAGTGCTTATGTGAACTTAAATGACAGAGTCCATCAACTTGGAGGTTCGACCTCCAAGTCGAGCTGGAGTGAGTATGTTGGTATTTATGGTATTGATAATATAAATAAAAGAGGGGATGAA
Source organism: uncultured Candidatus Saccharibacteria bacterium (assembly GCA_964357675.1). Taxonomy (GTDB): domain Bacteria; phylum Patescibacteriota; class Minisyncoccia; order Phycocordibacterales; family UBA1550; genus UBA1550. The sequence goes on from CAYHML010000002.1 coordinate 7,336, forward strand.
AAAAACTTCTGTACGACAGACATTATTTTGGATCAATTTGAAAATAGGAATGGATATATTGATTTTGCGGAAGAGGCTCTTTTGGTAATAAAAGAAAACAGAGGTAAAGAGGAATTGTTAGAAGAATAGCCCTGACTTGGAGGTCGAACCTCCAAGTGGTGTTTAATGTTAAAAAGTTATCCACAATATATAGTGTATAGTGCTAGTTATTTATTTGTTGTGCGTGATACAATATATACAAATTACTAGCGACATAGGTGCGCAAGCTTTGCTTGCGCACCTATGAAATTGTTTTCAATTTAATTTACCAACGTTCAATATATTCCTATGTCCATTACACAAGCTCGTACCCTTATTGTTAAGCACCATAAATATGCATGGATCCTTACTCTCTCGGCAGTCTTCGTTATTTCAGGAGTATATTTCAGAGATACAGTAACGCACGCAGCGACGTACTACTTCCAGCAATCAAGCTGGTCAGGTGGAGTATCTGTAAGTACGGCAACACACTCGAGCAATCAGAACTCTGGATGGAATACGTATGATAGTGCAAGCTCGACGCTTACCATAGGAGATAATATAATATTGGCTCCTATCGCGTCATCTTTTACAGATGACGGAACTCTTACTACAACAGGATCAGCTTCTGGGGGAGGGTTTGGGAATGGGACAACTTCAAATACATTGGTTACAGATACGACAACTGATGCTGGGCACGTGGTCCTTGGACGAGATTCATCAAGCGCATTAGCTAGTTATACGTTAGATTCCGTATGTGGACAATATACTTCTGTACACATAGTTAGTACTAGTACTATCGTTATGAGTTATTATTGTACGACTGGCGGCGACCTTAAATTTGCAAAAACAATCAATGGTGGCGCTACATGGGCAACTTCAATAGTTGATTCTACGGGCGTTATTGGACAACACTCATCTATATATGCCTCTGATTCAAATACGATATATATTTCGTATTATGATAATACTAATTCTGATCTTAAATTTGCTAAATCAGTTGACGGAGGCACGAACTGGGCAGTGTCAACTATTGATTCGACAGGAACTGTCGGCACTGAAACTGCGCTGGATGGGGATGGGTCTGGGACATTATATATATCTTATTACGATACCACGAACGCATCCGATAAGTTTGTTAAGTATGCAAAATCAACGGACGCAGGTGCAAATTGGACAATCGGAACAGTTGATAATCCGACATCCAATCTTTACTCGGATGTAAGGACATCAATCGATGTATTAAGCGCTACTACTGCATTTGTAACATATAATGAATCCGCTGGATCTGTCAAATTTGCGAAAACAGTTGATGGTGGTGCAAATTGGACACTTAAAGAAGTTTCTAGTGTTAGTGGAAGTATGGGTGGTTCATCCATTGTGGCTACTGACGCGAATAATCTTTTTATGGTGTTTGATAATGGATCCAATAATACTGGTGATCTTAAATTTGCTAAATCAGTTGACGGAGGCACGAACTGGACGGTGTCAAATATTGATACAGCAATTAATTCTGGTGGAGCACAACCCAAATCCATTTATGCCATCGACGCACTTACTCTTTTTGTGGCGTATTATGATAATACTAATTCTGATCTTGAATTTGCAAAAACAACGAATGGTGGTACAAGCTGGACATTGCAAACAATAGATTCAGCTTCTTCTGGATGGCATCTTAATATGCACGGTTTTGGCTCGAATACGTTATTTATATCGTATTATGAGTCCAGTACTGTAGACCTCAAATTCGCAACGTACCCTTTTGCAACTTCTGGAACGTTTACCTCAGCGACAATCAATCTGGGTACACCATCGGCCTTCAATACTGTTTCATGGAATGCAACATTAAATAGCCAAACAATTACCATGAAGGTCCGCTCGGATTCAAATAGTGATATGTCGGGTGCGACGGCGTGGGCGAGCTGTTCTACTGTGGCAAACACTGATAATATCTCGGTCGGCGGTTGTGTGACGAACGGGCATCAGTATGTGCAGTATCAAGCGACACTTTCAACTACGAATACTGCGGTCACTCCTATACTTAATGACATTACGGTCAACTATTCAGGGTATTCCCCCTTGGGGTCCCTTGTTTCGTCAGTATATAATAGTGAATCGGACGCAAATATTATGGGTGGTATTGTATGGACCGAGGATGCTACATTGCCTTCTGGTACAACAGCGACATTCTATTTGCGCACATCTGCGACTTCTGGTTTCAGTGGATTATCGTGGTCTACGGGGATTAATTCGAGCACCACCGGCTGTTCGAAAGTGGGAACCACGGTAACCTGTACAACTGGGGCAGTTGACTCCGCCCTCCGTGATGGAATTAACGATAAATGGTTCCAGTACAAGATTACCCTCACCTCTCTTGGCGGAAATACACCAACAATAGACAATGTTAAGGTTGTGTATGTGGTCAATGGCCCACCAACTTTCGACACCGCATATAGCGCTACAGGGGTAATTACATCCCAAAATACGACTGTTGGAGATGCAGATTATGGTAAGGTAAATATTTCATATCGTGTGGGAGATATCGATACTGCAAGTTTTACGCCATCATTCAAGTATAGTATTAACGGCGGTTCTTCATGGAGTGATATCTCTGCGAACGATCTTTCTGCAGATGCTACATCGCTAAAGACATACACAGGAGGTGCAACAACTACATTCTCAGTAGTGTGGAATGCTACATCAACGCTTTCGGCAAGCCCTGTTAATATTGCAAATGCTAAAGTTCGTGTGACAGCAAACGATGGAGACGTAGCAAATTATATTGGAACTGCAGATTCTGCTGAATTTACTCTTGATACCACGTATCCCGCAATTGCCTCAGGAAACTTCGTTGCTGATTCATCTGTAGATGGTGCAGGATCGGCAGGGACACCGGGGGACAATAGGGCAGGAATTAAACTTTATGTAACTGATTACTCAACCATTCAATATCGTTTGTGTAATAATAGTGCATTTCCTACAACTGATTCCCAAGGCAATAGTTGCGCATGGTCATCACTCGCTGCTTCACCTATCTCTCTTGCTACTTCTTCTACGCAGTGGATCACGACTGGCTATCCTAATGCAGAAACAGTGTATATGCAGGTGCGTGACGCGTATGGCAACGTAACATCTGGAACTGCTTCTGCACCTGCAATGCCCGCAAACTTTGATTATAAAGATGTTTCAAATACTGCGATCGACGTGTATCGTGAATTCTTGAGCTGGTCATTATTTAGCGCAACGGACTCATCAACCTTTACGGGGAATAGTAATGGGCGCTACAAGCTGTACCACGCAACCGCAGCCGATGGTTCTCCGGCTCCCGCAAGTTCCTCGTATTCTGCCGTTACCTCAATTGCAGACCCTACAATCAACTATGCAACACACAACATTACCTCGGCTACGACCTCGGTACACTATTACAAGGTGACTGCGGTCAATGACCAGGGAAGTATTTCTGACTTTACAGCAGTGCTTTCTGATATTCCAAATGGTTCCGGTGGTGCCGTTGCGCTTCCTCCTGTAATTACCAATACACCGACCGCTGATAGTATTAAAAATACTTCCGCGCGCATTACCTTTACTTCAAATATGCTCGCAACATCTACAGTTGAGTATGGAACAACCAATTCGTATGGTAGTACCGCATACCAAACTTCATTTGTAGAAAATCACAGTCTTTATTTAAACAACTTGAGTCCTAATACTGCGTATTATTTCCGCGCAAAGGCAACGAATGCAGAGGGGCTTGATAGTGCTTGGGCTGTGGGAACAACATTTACCACCGCTCAGGGTACGGTAATCTCTGGTGTTACGCCGATGAATGTAACAGATAAAACAGCAACAATCTTCTGGAACACCAACGCAAGTTCTACCTCAAAGGTGTACTATGGCACTGGTCGTTCTGGGAGTACTCTGGTCGGCTCAGTTACGGTTACAGGGACTTCCGCGACAACAGCGGGGACAAATGGTCTCTACCAGCATCAAATAGGCGTGCCTTCATCAGGGGCATTTACGGCAGGCAATACGTACTACTATAAAGTAGAGTCAACAGACGGGAATAGTAACACCACCACGGATGACAACAACGGACAGTTTTATAGCTTTACTACGACACTTGATACCACCGCACCTACGATTAGCGCTATCAGCGCAGCCGTGGTAGGTCCTACTTCAGCGGTGATTGTGTGGACGACCGACGAACCATCAACTTCACAGGTAAGGTGGAGTGGGTCTACGGGAAATCACAGCAAGCGCACGACCACTGATATGACATTTGCAGGCATCCCTTCATATTCGGTATACCACGTTGCAACGCTTTCTTCTCAAACACAAAATGTTGGCGAGGGTGGAGGTACGAACGTACTCGTTGCACAAACTCCTTATTACTATACGGTAGTGTCTGCTGACCCTGCGGGTAACGAGACTGAATCGGTTGAGCAGACCCTTACGACGACACGCACGGGTGAAGATGTCGTTGTCACGGTATCCCGTAGTCTTCCACAGGGAGAAGGTGATGGTGGTCCTGTTGCCGACACGACGTCGCCAGTAATTACAAAAATGAAGGTTTCTGATATTACGCCATTCTCGTCTGTGGTTACGTTTGACACGAATGAGGGAGCGGTTGGTAAGCTCGCGTATGGCAAGGACACCTCGTATGGCGACCACGCCGCAGACGACTTCTCGTGGGGGACAAGACATTCGATCAAACTCCGCGGACTTACCCTTGGCACGCAATACCATATCAAGGCAACGGTGGTAGACAAGGCAGGAAACACTGGCTACTCCGAGGATCAGACATTCAAGACTTCATTCCTCTCCGAAAATATCAAAGAGCTTACCAAGATAGAAAACATAGAGCAGTTCCAAAAGGAAATCGAGGAAACAATTGAATCCATCCTCCCGTCGCTCATTCCTCCGTTCGTGTCAAAGCCATCAATTAGCGATATTACCGAAAGTGGCGCAACGATTTCCTTTAGAACCAACATCAAAGCATTTCCTCTTATTGGTTTTGTTGAAGATGGTACGTACAATGCTTCAAAAGAAAATCCTTACGCAAGTGAAGTTTCTGACACGACAGAAAAAGCAACAAATCACACCCTTTCACTCCTCAACCTCAAACCAAATACGAAATACCACATTCAGGCGCGCGCATTCTCGCTCCCACAGGTGGTAGGTAAATCAGAAGACCTTACCTTTACGACTCAAGCAAGCAAGATCCAGAGTTCTATCGTAGAGACCAAACGCGATTCGTTCACGGTCGTATGGATTACTGATGAGCCAACGACGTCAATTGTGGAATATAAAGATCTTTCTTCGGGTATTACCCAGAGAAAGGCTGATGACAGAAAAACTACGTCGCACTCTGTAAAAATTGAAAACCTTCCTTCGGGAACATTGTTCGACGTTAATGTGTCAGGGTTGAACGAAGGTGGTAATCTCATCGAGGGAGGTTCTACGCTTCGCGTAACAACATCGAGAGACATTGTGCCTCCAACAATCTCAAACTTCAAGGTTTCTAATGCAATGGTCCCTGGACGTACCGACCGCATCCAGACAATCATTTCATGGAGAACTGATGAGCCCGCAGACTCCGTTGTGTACTTTGAAGAGGGGGTTGGAACGGCGGGCGCCGAGGAGAAAGAGCTTGCGAATAAGTCAGAGGTATTGGACGCATACGTATTGGATCACAATATTATCATTTCTTCACTCAAGCCGGGAGCTATCTACCGTATCAAAGTGACCTCAGTAGATGAGAGCGGAAATCTCGGTGTCTTTGGGCCTCGTACAATTATTACACCTAAACAAACCGAGTCTATTACGGACATTATCTTTAAGAACTTTGAGGATAGCTTCAAATTCTTGAGAGATATGTAGAAAGATATGGAATAGCACATAACAAAAAAATGCACCTACATAGGTGCATTTTTTATGTAGGGAAAATTAAAAGGCTTGCTTTTTTTTGCCTCATATAGTAGAGTAGGGGACATTACGCCGTCTGAGATTCTTCTCAAGAACTCCTTACGGTTGTTTTGTCACTTCATATTATGGTAACAATCAATCAGTTAACTAAACGCCCCCGAAGAACTCCTCGCAGGAAGTCTCGTTCTGTCGCGCTCGGCAAGAGCTTTAACACGAAAAAGAATAAGGCGGTTTTCCACAATTCACCATTCAAACGTGGAGTATGTACCAAAGTAACTACCACTACTCCCAAGAAACCTAACTCAGCACTTCGTAAGATTGCCCGCGTACGTCTTACTAACGGCATGGAGGTAACTGCTTACATTCCTGGTATGGGACACAAGCTTCAAGAACACTCAGTGGTAATGATCCGCGGAGGTCGTGTAAAAGACTTGAGTGGTGTACGTTATCACATTGTGCGTGGTGTTCTCGATGCAACAGGAGTTGATAAGAGAATGAAGGGTCGCAGTCAGTACGGAGCAAAGCGTCCAAAGGCAGGAGCAGCCTCTAAAGGCAAGTAGAAAGTTCATAAAGTTCATAAAGTCAAAAGAGAATACACATCAGGACTTTATAAACTTTATAAACCTTATAAACTTTATAAACTAAATTCATGCGCAGAAAAGTAACCAATCGTAATATCCCCGGAGTTGATCTCGTGTACGGCTCAGCTAAAGTTGAGAAATTCATCAACTACATCATGCAGGAAGGAAAAAAGAATACCGCACGCAAAGTCGTGTACGGTGCTTTTGATATAATGAAGGAAAAGAGAAAGGATGTGGAACCTCTCGAGGTTTTCGAGCTCGCATTGAAAAATGCTGGCCCTCTGACTGAAATCCGTATGCGCCGTATCGGTGGTGCAAACTATCAGGTTCCTCGCGAGGTACGCCCAGAGCGTCGCCTTGCGCTTGCGTTTCGTTGGATTATTGATGCAGCACGTTCAAAGAAGGGTCGCCCAATGCACCAGAAACTTGCAGATGAGCTCCTTGCTGCTGCAAACAATGAGGGTGAAGCTATCAAGAAGCGTGACACCACGCACAAGATGGCAGAGGCAAACAAAGCATTTGCACACTTCGCATGGTAATACTGAGTTCGTAAAGTAAAAAGTTCATAAAGCCAAGAGCATGAAGATAGAACGATTTGAAGATATCATTGCATGGCAAAAAGCGGAACAGCTTACCAAAGAAATTTATGGGCAAATGAGGGTAATTAAGGATTACGGATTCAAGGATCAAATTCAGCGCGCAACTGTTTCCGTAATGAATAATATTGCGGAAGGGTTTGAAAGAAGATCGAATAAGGAGTTCAAACAATTCTTATTTATTGCCAAGGGGTCGTGCGGAGAGGTACGTTCAATGCTATATGTTGCATATTCATTGAAGTATATAGATAAGAAACAGTTTGATTTACTGTCAGCACTTTCAGTTGAAGTCTCAAAGATACTTTCTGGTTTGATAAAAACTTTATAGAAATTTCTTTATTGACTTTACAAACTTTATTAACTTTATAAACTAAATTTATGGATCGCGATTATCCCCTAGAGAAAGTAAGAAATTTTGGAATTATTGCACACATTGACGCTGGTAAGACCACCACCTCCGAGCGTATTTTGTACTACACGGGGATGACGCACAAGATCGGAGAGGTTCACGAAGGTGAGACCGTAACCGACTGGATGGAACAAGAGCGCGAGCGCGGTATTACTATTACCGCTGCAGCTATTACGTGTTTCTGGAACAAGACCGATGTCGAAAAGACGAAGGAAAACTTCGTACGTTTTAATATTATTGACACCCCAGGGCATATCGACTTTACCGTAGAGGTAAAGCGTTCACTTCGCGTGCTCGACGGTGCGGTGGTGGTGTTTGATGGTGTTGCTGGTGTAGAGCCTCAATCAGAAACCAACTGGCGCTATGCAGACGAAGCACAGGTACCACGCATCTGCTTCATTAATAAGCTCGACCGCACCGGCGCGTCTTTTGAGCGTTCATATAAATCAATTCTTGATCGTTTGAATTCAAAAGCCGTACGAATGCAAATCCCTGTTGGTCTTGAGGATGAATTTGAGGGAGTAATCGATCTTCTTAAAATGAAGATGTTTACGTTTGAGGGAGAGATGGGGAGCAACGTGATAGAATCTGACATTCCAGAAAAGTATCAGGCTGAAGCAAAACAGTACCACAATGATCTTGTGGAGCGCATCGTAGAAAATGATGAAAAGTTGATGAATGAATATCTTGAAGGGAAGGAAATTCCTATGGATATTTTGAAGAAGACGTTACGCAAGGCAGTAATCGCAAATGAAATTTTCCCTGTATACGCTGGCTCAGCACTCAAAAACAAGGGTGTACAGTTGGTACTTGATGCAGTCGTAGACTATCTCCCTGCACCATCAGACCTTCCTCCGGTAAAAGGTTTTGATCCTCGTAATGGTGAAGAGGTCTTTCGTGGCCCTTCAGACAAGGAACCTTTTTCAGCACTCGCATTCAAACTTCAAGCAGATCCATTTGTTGGACAGCTTACCTTCTTTCGTGTGTATTCTGGGACAGTAGAAGCAGGTTCATATATTTATAATGCGACCACAGGAACCAAGGAGCGTGTCGGCCGTATGGTGCGACTTCAGGCAGACCAGCGCGAAGAAGTAAAGAAAGTTTTTGCTGGAGAAATTGCTGCAATGGTAGGTCTCAAAGACACCAAGACTTCACATACACTTTGTGATGAAGCACATCCTATCGTACTCGAGGAAATTAAATTCCCTGAGCCGGTTATCTCACTTCGCATTGAACCAAAAACAAAAGCTGACCAAGAAAAAATGGGTATGGCGCTCAAGAAACTTTCTGACGAAGATCCAACGTTTCGTATTTCTACGGATGAAGAAACGATGGAGACAATCATTTCAGGAATGGGAGAGCTCCATCTCGAAATCATTGTGGATCGTATGAAGCGTGAATTTAATGTTGACGCAAATGTCGGCAAGCCACAGGTTGCATACAAGGAAACTATCACGCGTGAAGCAGAGGCAGAACACAAATATATCAAACAGACGGGAGGTCGCGGACAGTACGGTCATGTGAAAATTCGCATTAAGCCAATTGATAAAAATGTTGACCTCGAAGATCTTCCAAAGAACGTGAAGCGCAAGGATCATCACTTTGAATTTATCAATAGTATTAAAGGAGGTGTTGTTCCACAGGAATTCATCCCACCGGTAGAGAAGGGTATTATCGAGGCAATGGATCGCGGTGTGCAGGCAGGATACAAGATGGTAGATATTTCTTCAGAACTCTATGATGGTTCGTACCACGATGTAGACTCTTCAGAAATTGCTTTCAAGATTGCCGCATCACAGGCATTTCAGGAGGCAGCACGCAGGGCAGGCCCTGTGATCCTTGAGCCAATTATGAAGGTTGAGATTGTTACTCCAGAACAATTTATGGGAGACGTAACAGGGAATCTCTCTTCAAAGCGTGCGCAGATTGAAGGAATGGGCGAACGCGGTATGCTGAAAGTAGTAACTGCAAAAGTACCACTTTCAGAAATGTTTGGGTACACTACTTCACTTCGCTCTATGACCGAAGGACGCGCATCTTCCACCATGGAATTTGATCACTATGACATTGTTCCTCAAAATGTTGCTTTGACGATTATTGAATCAAGAAAGTAATCTTACGAAACTTAGGAATAAAAGCGGTATTTACCCTTATATTAGCTCCTCGGCTCGGAAATGAGAAAGGCTACTTCCTCACTTCGCTCGCCTTACGTCACTAATAAAAAAACTCGCCAAGGCCCATCCTTGGCAAGTTTTTTTGTGTGGAAAACTTCTTCCTCCTTTTTTCTAATCCACGGTATACTTATGGAAGTTAACAATTAATTATCATTCCTATCCCTATGTCCATCAAACACATCGCGCGTCTTCTTCCTCTCGTCCTCCTCTTCCTCGTTCCCAATATCTCGTCCGCGGCGACAGAATCAGTCCGTATCATCCGCCAAGACTGTGCAGGGTACACCAACTGTTACACCTCGCTTTCTGCGTGGGAAGAAGGGGAGAACAGAGATCTCACAGCTACGGATGAAATCGCGATTGCACGTATCGAAGGAGTATGGACAGTTCCTGACACAACGGCAGTTACGATTGATGGTTGGATCACAGATGCGACAAGATATATTAAAATTTATACGACACCTGAGGCAAGACATAGCGGAGTTTGGAGTGACGCGAAGTATCGGCTAGATGCTGTGGCAAGCTATACCTATGCACTCAATGTATTAGAGTCATATACAAAAATTGATGGTTTACAGGTAAAGAGGGGAAGTGGGGGTGGTACAAGAAGTGTGGTGTATGTCAATGCGTCAAATGTGGAATTTAGTAACGGAATCGTAACGAAAAATCCTACTACTGTTTCAAGTGGTATTAGTGTTTATTCTGCAGGAGTGGGTACTAAAGTGTGGAATAACATTATTTATAATGTTGATGAGTATGGGTTACAGGGAGCAAATGTGGTGTATTTTTATAACAATACAGTTGTCAATCCTGGTACGTACGGCATCAGAGGGTTTACATATAGTGCAACTGCTATTAGCTGTAAAAATAACCTTGTAAAAGGTTCTCTTTCTGGTGATTATTTTCATACAGGATCAGGAACCCTTAGTTGTACAAACTCTGCTTCAGGGGATGCTACGAGTGCGACATACGGAGGAACAAATAGAGCAAGTCAAACATTTTCATTTGTTGATGAAGCTAATGGGAATTTCCATCTTGCTTCTTCCGATACGGGTGCTTTAAACGCCGGCGTCGATCTCTCCACCGACCCCAACCTTCCATTTTCCACCGACATCGACGGAGAAACTCGTTCAGGATATTGGGAAATCGGTGCTGATGAAAACACTGGCGCTGGTGGCACACCACCTCCACCACCTGCAGATACTACTGCACCTACTACTCCTACCAACCTCACCGCTACCGCCATCTCTTTTTCCCAAATCAACCTCAGCTGGTTAGCTTCCACTGATGCCGTAGGTGTCACTGGTTACCGTATCTACCGAGGAGGAACACAAATAGCAACTGCACCTTCTACTACGTACTCAGACACTACACTTACAGCATCTACTCTCTATACATACACCATCAGTGCCTACGACGCAGCAGGAAATGTTTCAGGCCAATCAACGCAATCTTCCGCTACTACTCAAGCACAATCTGCTCCTGATACCACCGCACCAAGTATTCCAACAAACCTAACCGCTTCCGCAATCTCTTCTTCTCAAATCAATCTCAGTTGGTCAGCTTCCACGGATGCCGTAGGTGTTACTGGTTACACTATCTACCGTAACGGCACCCAACTCACCACTACCACCGGTACCACGTATTCAAACACTGGTCTCTTGGCTTCAACGCTCTATTCGTACACAGTTTCCGCATATGATGCAGGAGGGAATAATTCTGCACAGACATCCTCTGCTTCTGCAACAACCCAAGCACAAGGGGTGGTGACGACTACTACAGGGGCGCCTGTTATTTTTTATACCGACATTGTTTCAGGCCCTAATACCGGAGGACAAAATAACAATGGTGTTTTTGTGCGCGTCTTTGGAAAAAACTTTGGAGCGTCACGTGGCTCATCGTACGTAATGATAGGTGGGGGACAGGCTAATAATTATCCAATGTGGAGCGATACAGAAATTGCTTTTCAGCTTGGCGCAAATGCACAAACGGGAAACATTGTCGTGACGAACACAAATGGCTCATCTTCTGGCCTACTATTTACTGTGCGTGCGGGTAATATTTATTTTGTTGATATTAATTCGCCAACTAATCCGGGAGCTGGAACTTTTTCCGATCCATGGCGTTCGCCAAACAGTTTTTATAATAATGCTCAACCAGGCGATACGATGTATATGCGCGGAGGCACATATTCTGGTCAATATGGTTATCAGAATTGGGGAGCAATTTTCGGTATGCGCGCAGGTACTACAGCCGGATTTACACGCTCGGGCACGGAAGCGATGCCGATAGCTTATTTGGCATATCCAGGAGAAGTCGTCATGCTCAGTTCTCCTGGACCAACTGGTGTTACTAGGGCATTCAGACTTGTTATGAATAGCACCACGGAACCATCGGTAGGTTGGACAGTCGTGGGCAATTTTAAGATGGAGGCTTATGATTCTTGTGTTTCTATTGGAGGGAATCCTGGTCTCTATGCGATAGGTTGGCGTATCGTTAATAACGATTGTCTTGGGTTGACTCGTACAACACAAGCGCAAACAGGAACTATCGTCCCTGGTGGTGATTACTCAAAAGTTTTAGGTAATGCGATTCATGGCGGAAGGACCGCTAATAAATTAGACCATGCCGTTTATTCACAGGCATGCGGTGATCAGGTCGAAATAGCATGGAACCATATTTATGATAATAGTTTTGATTCAGGTCCACTTGTTTCAATTAACTATGAAGGACTTCGCTGTACGGCAAGCGGTGACGGCTATGCTGGTGATATTTTTGTCCACGATAATATTATCGATGCCACAAACTATCCTTCAAGAGGAATTTATTCGTATGAACAAGACTGGGATGATGGCGATCCAATTCTTCCCATGACGTACGTATATAATAACATCCTTATTGGTGCTGGTGGCCCAGGGGCAAACGGCGCATTGGTCGTTCGTAATGGTGGTATGGAGGCATATAATAATTCATTTTACAACACGAATCATACCTGCGTGGAACTTAGTGGTCCCACGCCAAATGTCGAACATTTTGTTTTTAGAAACAATATCTGCCATATGAATAGTCTAGCGACCACGTATATTGGTTATCCTCAGGATGCTCCCCTTATACGAGATGTGAGAGATAATATATATTATGGGCTAGGTAATTATACGGGTACTTTAGATGTCGCTCCGATCAATGCAGATCCTTTATATAATAATCCTTCAATAGGGGACTTTAGCCTGCAGTCTGGTAGTCTTGCAATCAATAAAGTTCTTTCCCTTGTTTCCTCACTCGTCACCAAAGACTACTTCGGCATCTCTCGTCCCCAAGGTTCAGGATATGACATCGGTGCATTCGAATACTGTACTAACTGTACCACCACGACGACTACCACACCTCCACCTCCTCCCGTCACCGACACCACCGCACCATCCATCCCAACCAACCTCTCCGCAACCGCAATCTCCACATCACAAATCAATCTCAGTTGGTCACCATCTACCGACAACACAGCTGTCACCGGTTACCGCATCTATCGTAACGGCACCCAACTCACCACCACAACTGGTACCACCTACCAGAACACTGGCCTCTCCGCATCCACCCTCTACACCTACACCGTTAGTGCCTACGACGGAGCAGGGAACAACTC
>CAYHML010000003.1:0-8797 GCA_964357675.1 uncultured Candidatus Saccharibacteria bacterium
CACTTGATACAGCGCACTTCGTGGGTCGTATCGCGTGCTTGCTCCTTATCAAAGAAGAACCTATCTGGGAAGAAGTAAAAAAACGCGAAGCTCTTTCTTCTGTTGAACGAGCGAGAGAAAAGATTTCAGAAGAGATGGCACCACTCTCGCGCCGTGCACGTATCGCACGTATTATCAAGAGTATTCTTCTATGGCAAGGAGGACTCAAAGAAACATCGCTTGAGATATCCCAATATCAATCACGCTTTGAAAAACTCCTCGAAGCCATACCCGCACAGGAGGTGTCGTTCGAAGATACCGGCACCCTCATCTTTGAGGCAGAGGCACGGTTCCACGGAAGCAAACATTTCACAGAGGAGATTGAAGAGCTTTTGAGGAATCTTGAGGAAGAAATACACCGAGAATTGTTTGCTGGGAAAATGAAAGAATTAAAGGAAGCAGAAAAAGAGAATAATATCGCGCACGCGCAAAGACTTCTTGTCGAGTGTCAGGAAATATCAAAAAAATTACAGAGCTTTAAGGGAACATGATGGGGAATAGCGCTCCATTTACCGGCGATTAATATTTATACATTTACTTACGTATGTCAAAAAAAACAACTACGAAAAAACTCAAGAAAGCAACTTCTTCATCCGCAAAAACATCAGCGGTAAAGGCAAAAAAGACCATTAGAACTCCTGTGAAAAAATCAGTAGTTAAAAAGGTTGCAAAAAAGGACGTCAAAAAGACATCGGCAAAAAAGCTGGTGAAGAAAGTACCTTTTGGTAAAAAGTTAGTTCCGGTGACAAAGAAACCAACACGTAATGTAAAAGTTGCAGAACGTTGGGAAGAAAAAGCAACGCGCCTTATCGCCAAGGGTCGCGGACGTGGCTTCATCACCTTTAATGAAATCCTTAAAGAATTTCCTAATATTGAACAAGACGTTTCGTTCCTCGATGAGTTGTATGGAAAGCTTTCAGATACCAATATTGATGTGCTGGAAAGCGGTGGGCTTCTTGATATCGAGCCCGAAGAAGCACTTGTACACAAAAAATATTCTTACAAGAGCGGAGATTCTTCATACGATTCCATCCAGATGTATTTGAGGGAGATTGGACAATACTCACTCATTTCTGCAGCAGATGAACGCGATCTTGCAAAGCGTATTCAGGAAGGGGATGAGGAAGCAAAAAATATACTTGCGCGTGCCAACCTCCGCCTCGTGGTTTCTATTGCAAAGAAGTACGTAGGACGAAGTGCGGACCTGACACTCCTCGACCTCATCCAAGAGGGTAACCTTGGTCTCTTTAAGGCGGTAGAAAAGTTTGAATGGGAAAAAGGATACAAGTTTTCTACGTATGCAACGTGGTGGATTCGTCAGGCTATTACCCGTGCGCTTGCTGACCAGTCGCGTACCATTCGTATTCCCGTGCATATGGTAGAAACAATTTCAAAATACAAGCAGGTCGTGCGTCGTTTGTCGCAGGATCTTGGGCGTGAACCACTTCCTGATGAGGTAGCGACCGAAATGGGGCTTGATGTGGAGAAGATTTACATTATTAAAAATATTGACCAAGACACCGTCTCTCTCGAAAAGCCTATTGGTGATGACGATGAGAAATCAACACTCGGTGAGTTCATTGCTGATGATAAAATCCTTTCACCGTCACAGGAGTCTGCGCAACGTATTCTTTCTGATCAAGTAAAAGAGATTATGAGCGATCTTTCGG
Organism: uncultured Candidatus Saccharibacteria bacterium; assembly: GCA_964357675.1. Classification (GTDB taxonomy): domain Bacteria; phylum Patescibacteriota; class Minisyncoccia; order Phycocordibacterales; family UBA1550; genus UBA1550. The sequence goes on from CAYHML010000003.1 coordinate 1,710, forward strand.
AAAAAGAACGCAAGATTTTGGAAATGCGTCATGGTCTCGTGGATGGTGTCATCCACACGCTTGAAGAAGTGGGGAGGGAATTTGCAGTAACGCGTGAACGCATTCGTCAGATTGAGGCAAAAGCAATAGAAAAGATTCGCGCACACGAAAAGATTGATAAATTGAGAAATTACTAATCTTATTAAAGCGAGTAAAAAATAATAGGGCGGCAACATAGTTGCCGCCCTATAGTGATACAAAGAGGACTTCGCTTATTTACGGTTCCTCAGGCGTTCTTTTTGGAGCTTCACGATTTTTGCGTTTTCCAGAATTATTTTCTGTACTGCACTATCTTTAAGGAGACCATCTATCTCTAACTCAAGGGCTTGTGCAAGAAGAATACAGAGGGCATATGTGGTTTTTATTTTTATGTTGATAATTGTGACAAGCTTTCTTTTGTTTTGGAGGGATGGGGAGATGACTTCTCCGTTGAAGAAATCCTCTTTTTTATGAGTCGCCGTAGATGGATGAGGAGGTGGTCACCTCTTTTTACACTTCTCCCTCTCGATACTTCTACCGTCCTTCTCCCGCTGTCACTGGGAATATCGTATTTAGTGCTCCGATAACACACTATACGTTCTCGGCGTTCTCGTCTGCTTGAACAACGATATGTACTCATTATAATGCGTTTTTGGTGTTCTCGTTTGTTTGAACAACGACATGTACCCTTCATATTTTTCTCCTTTTGGAACCATTGATCGTTGTTACCGTCTTTATTATCCTTGCGCCTCGAGATTCTTCATCAGTTGCTCGAGCCAGTCTGGAGAGAGAGTCTCTAGGCCCTGTTTAGCGAATTTTGCGATGCCGTGGTAGTCATGGAGCGAGAGGTATCGCCCCTTGTTGTCCCCCACGTCTTTCTTTGTTATCCCCGATAGAAGATCATACCGGCCAGCGATGTACGCCAAACAGACGAGATGGTCGAATCGCATAAGGGCTCGTTCTGATTCGACGTGTAACTCTGCATAACCGACGAGCTCTTTTGCGTTCCTAAATGAATCGGTCTCGTCCAAGATTTGAAACCCCATCACCGATGAATCTTCGTTCTCGTTTGTTTCTGTATGCCCTTTTGGGCACTGGTACTTCCGGAGGACCCCCGAGAGGAATTTCCCTATCATCAGTTCTCCCATGAATCCCTCTTCGAGGTTTTTCCCGGTCACTTTATCGACATACCCTACAAACTGCATGTCCGATCTACAGGTGGAGCACTTTCTAACGTTCGTCGTAGTCATATAAACCCCCTTGGATTTTTAAGAACTGAAATCTCGTGTAACCATATACAAAGATGAGGTTATTGTCAAGGTTCTTTAAATGTGGTACAATGACGTTCATGTCATTTAGTACAGAAACCCAAGCATCCCAAGGGTTTACCCCGAGCTTGTCGATGGGCCTCTCCGAAGAACTCGTGAGGTTTATTTCGTCGTCCAAAGGCGAGCCCGTATGGATGCTCGAGAAACGTCTTCAGGCGTTCGAACTCTACCAGAAAACACCCATGCCAAATTTCGGTCCGTCTCTTTTAGGGCTTGATTTGGAGCATATGAACTACTATGTTGATCCGGGGGTTTCCGAGGCAAATACATGGGAAACATTGCCTGCAGAAATTAGTGAGACATTTGAAAAGCTCGGCATTCCAAAAGCGGAACGTGAGTACCTCGGCGGTGTCGGTGCGCAGTATGATTCAGGAAGTGTGTATCATCATTTGAAAAAGTCTCTCGCAGACAAAGGGGTTATTTTTGAAAATATGGATACTGCACTTGTAAAATATCCCGACCTCGTACAGAAATATTTTATGACAAAATGTGTACCGATTGAAGACCACAAATTTTCAATGCTTCACGCTGCAGTGTGGAGTGGCGGTACCTTTATTTACGTGCCCAAAGGGGTGAAGGTTGAAATGCCTCTTCAGGCGTATTTCCGTATGCAGAGAGAACGAAGCGCGCAGTTTGAGCACACGCTCATTATCGCAGACGAGGGTTCAGAGCTCGAGTATATTGAAGGGTGTTCTGCGCCACGCTATAACGCATCGTCGCTTCATGCTGGTTGTGTGGAAATTTTTGTGCTCCCAAATGCAAAGGTAAAATATATCAGTATCGAAAACTGGTCACTCAATACGTACAACCTAAATACCAAGCGCGCCATCGTAGAACGAAATGCAGAGATTAAATGGATAGGCGGTAATATGGGGTCAGGAGTGACGATGCTCTATCCATCGTCGGTACTTATTGGTGAGGGAGCGCGTGCGGATAATCTCGGCTTGGTGATTGCAGGAAAAGGACAAGTGCAAGACACTGGTGCAAAAGCAATTCATCTTGCACCGCACACCACGTCTACCATCTTTTCAAAGTCTATTTCAAAAGATGGGGGGATTGCAAATTATCGTGGACTCATTAAGGTCTCAAAGAAAGCGACTGACACACATTCATCGCTGGTATGTGACTCGCTTCTTTTAGACAATGAATCTCAGGCAAATTCTTTTCCTGCGATACAGAATGCCAATGAGCAGGTTGATATTTCTCACGAAGCACATATTGGGCGTATTGGTGATGATGAAATCTTTTATTTAAAAACACGTGGGTTTAGTGAACGTGAGGCAATACGACTTGCGGTAGGAGGCTTTGCAAATCCTATTATCAAAGAACTCCCCTTTGAGTACGCCGTAGAACTTAATAAGCTCATTGCGCTTGAAATGGAATAATGACAAACGAAACTACTTTTAAAAACGATTTTCCTTTTTTTACTGACGCGGGGCAGGGGGGTGCCTACCTTGATAATGCCGCGTCTTCACAGACGCCACAGGTGGTCCTTGACGCAATGCATACGTACTATGTGTCATCGCGCGCCAATGTACATCGCGGACTGTATCGTGCGAGTGAAGAGGCGAGCATTGCGTATGAACAAGCACGCGTAAAAGTTGCACGATTTATTGGCACTAAACCACGTGAGGTGATTTTTACGGGAGGGGCGACTGCTTCATCAAATATGCTCGTTTCGATGCTTGAGCATTCTGGAATGATTACCAAGAATGATGAAATTGTAACGACCATCATGGAACATCATGCAAGTTTAGTACCCCTCCAAGAGCTTGCGCGACGTACCTTAGCACACATAAAACACATCCCCATCCAAGGCCTCGCCTTGGATGTAGATACTGCGGAGAAGCTTATAACGCAAAAGACAAAGATAGTATCAGTACTCCTTGCATCAAATGTGACCGGCGAGATCAATGATGTTGCGCGGATTGCTGAAATGGCGCACAAAGTTGGTGCGTTCGTTATTTGTGATGCGACTGCTGCGGTTGGTCATATACCTGTTGATGCGCATACGCTTGGTGTTGATGCGCTCTATTTTTCAGGACATAAAATGTGTGGACCTACGGGTATTGGTGTGTTGTGGGTTCGCGAGGAGCTTTTAGAAAAACTTGAGCCGGGAATATACGGAGGAGGAATGGTTGATACGGTGACGACTACGACGGCGACTTGGGGGCTCATTCCCAATCGGTTTGAAGCAGGAACACCTCCTATTGCTGAAGCAATCGGTCTTGGTGCTGCGGTAGACTATCTTACAAGCGTAGGGATTGAACATATTCGCGCACATGATGAAAATCTTACTGAAGAGACGATTTCACGCCTTGAAAAAATTTCTGGAGTGCGGGTAATTGCAGAAAAAGAGCATGGCAAAAATATTGGTATCGTCTCTTTTGTTATTGAAGGCATTCACGCACACGATGTTGCGTACATTTTGGGCAAAGAAAAGGTTGCTGTACGTGCGGGACACCACTGTACAATGCCTTTTCATACAGCACTAGGAGTTGTTGCAAGTACGCGTGCAAGTTTCTATTTCTATAATACCCGTGAAGATGTTGACGCACTCATTCAAGGTATCGCAACCGTGCAACATGTTTTTAGTGCGACATAATATCATTTACTATGTACGACGAAATGTATCAGGAAAATATTTTGGATCATTACAAACACCCTCACAACAAAAGGGTGGTTTCTGATGCGCACGCTGTAGCTGAAACACGCAATGCTTCGTGTGGAGATTATACTACCCTACAAATGTGTTTTAATGACACGGGGCATATTTCTGATATTGCATTTCAAGGAGAAGGATGTGCACTTTCTCAGGCAGTACTTTCGATGCTCACTGATAAGTTGAAAGGGAAGACGTTGAACGAGCTTAAACTCTTGTCTCCAGGAGATATCTATACTATGCTGGGCGTACCGGTAAGTCCTGGGCGTGTGAATTGTGCACTTCTCGGATATGCAGCACTACAAAAAATATTAAAATTAAAAAATTAACATATGTCATCTGTTTTTTCTATCAACAATCTAACTATTAATCGCGGAGGTGAACCGGTGGTTTCTGACGTGTCACTCGAGGTGCGCGAAGGCGAAATTCACATTATTCTTGGCCCCAATGGTTCAGGGAAATCTACCCTTTTGAATGCGGTCATGGGGCACCCTTCGTACGAAATAGTAAAAGGCACGATTATGCTTGATGGTGAAGATATTACGATACTTCCCACCGAGAAGAAGGCAGGTAAGGGAATTGCGCTTGCGATGCAATATTTGCCGGCAATCCCTGGAGTGACGATGCTCTCATTTCTCCACCGCGCGCACCGTCTTTTGAAAGGGGACGAAATTTCAGTACTAGATTTTTTTAAAAATATTACTGAAAAGATAAAGGAGTTTAATCTTGATGAAAATCTCCTCAAGCGTTCCGTAAACGTCGGTTTTTCTGGTGGAGAGAAAAAGCAAGGTGAATTTATGCAGTTACTTGCGCTTGAGCCAAAATTCGCGCTCCTTGACGAGATAGATTCTGGCGTCGATATTGATTCCTTAAACAAGATTTTTGCAGGAATTGAAAAACTGCGAAGTGCGGGGACAGGTTTTATTATTGTTACGCACCTTGGATCAATTCTCGAGAAGGTTACGCCTCACCGCGTTTCGGTGATGAAGGGAGGAAGGGTCGTGCGCACGGGGGACATCTCACTCGCACGTGAGATTTTACGTAACGGTTTTGAACAAATTTAATTATGAAAAATATAACTGAACAACAAATTATTGAAAAAATAAAACTGGTAAAAGATCCAGAAATCGAGATTGATGTATGGACACTCGGACTCATTTACAAGATTGTGCTTGTGGATGATGGTGTTGAAATACTGATGACTCTCACCACACCACTCTGTCCTTTTGCAAATGAGCTTATTTCGGCAGTAGAAGAAAAGGTTTCTGAACTTGGATACGAAGAAGGTGAAGTACGCGTAGAGCTCACCTTCGAGCCTGCATGGGAACCATCTCCTGACGTGCGTATGATGTTGGGCGTATAAGGTGTCAGCAAAAAGTCAATGACAGCCTATCCAGTACTATAGTACTGGATAGGCTGTCATTTCAATTTTATATAAAAACAAAAATAAAAAACAAGAACAAAAAAAGAACGTGTCGTTAAGACACGTTCTTTTTTTGTTACAAAATTCTCTCGCGTGTTATTTGAGTGCTGCTTCAACAATTGCTTTTACTTGCTCGTATGGTTGTGCGCCTTTGATCGTACCTACTACATTGCCATTCACGAGAACGATTGAGTGAGGAGTACCGTTTACTCCTGCTGTCTGTCCGCTTTTCATATCACGTTCTATGCGCGATTGCATCTCGCCACTTGAAAGACAATTCATAAATGCTGTTTCGTCGAGTCCAATTTCCCGTGCAATTCTAGGAAGCTCTGTTTCGCTCAAACTGTCATTTCCTTGAGTTACTCTAAAGATGGTGTTTATGTATGTCCAAAACTTTTCTGTGCCACCAAGTTTGTTAGCACATTCAGTTGCTTCTGCTTCTTTAGGAGCTTTCTGATGGAAAGGAAGTGGATAGTGGCGGTACACCCATGCAACATTACCACCTTCTCCATACTCACCCATTACTTTGTTCATCGTGTCGTGGAACATTTTACAAAATGGACATTCAGTATCTGAGTATTCAACAATGACCACCTTTGCGCGAGGGTTACCGAGAATGTGGTCATCTGCAGTGACCGCAGAAACAACCACGTTCGGTTCCTTATCAGAAGGAACCGTGATTTTTTTGTTGTTTCCAAAATAAACTGCTGCAGCGATCGCAAGTCCAGCGATTACTATTGCGATAGGAACAGAAAAATTAGTTTTTGTAGATGAGGTGGGTGATGCTGTTTCAGGTGCTTGTGCGTTGTTATGTTCTTCCATATTATTTAATTATGTAATTAACCAGTAAGTGTGATCATTATATCACGTACATTTTATATTATCCTAATTTGTGCTTGAATAGAGTAATGGAAATAAAAAGCGCAGAATTTATAAAGGGTATTATCGGGACAGACCCTATTTTGAATGACCCAATTCCCCATATAGCCTTTGTAGGTAGGTCAAATGTAGGAAAATCAAGCGTTATTAATTCGCTCGTGCTTCGTAAGGATTTGGTGAAATCAAGCGCTACCCCCGGCAAAACAAAGGAAATTAACTATTTTTTGATAAACAAAAATACTTATTTCGTAGACCTTCCGGGGTACGGGTATGCCCTTATGGGGGCACAGGGGGGTGAAAAGCTTCGCAAGCTTATCTTGTGGTATCTTTCGGGTGGTGAAGTGCACCCACGTTTCGTCGTGCTCGTCGTGGACGCATGCATCAAACCTTCTGCGTATGATAAAGAGATGGTTGATATTCTTCGTAGAGAAGGACACCCTTTTGTTGTTGTGGCAAATAAAGTTGATCGTCTCAATCAAACAGAGCGCGCACACAATCTTAAAAATATTGAGGCAACGCTCGCTACAAAAATTTTCCCTTACTCAGCACGAACTAAGATGGGAAGAGAGGCTCTTTTGGAAACTATTACCTCATAGTATACTGTGCATACATTTATGGTTACTAAAAAATTTATAGTGCTTATTATTTTTTTTGGCGCACTTATTGCCAGCACATTTTTTATTGTAGGAGACCAATCGTCAAAAAAACTTGATAAAAATAAAATTTCGGTAGTTACGAGTTTTTATCCTCTTAAATATTTTGTTGAGGCAGTGGGAGG
>CAYHML010000003.1:8897-17015 GCA_964357675.1 uncultured Candidatus Saccharibacteria bacterium
TTTCGGTAGTTACGAGTTTTTATCCTCTTAAATATTTTGTTGAGGCAGTGGGAGGAGATCTCGTTACGGTGCACAACTTTACTCCTTCGGGATCAGAGCCTCATGATTTTGAGCCACTTCCGCGCGACCTCGTGCTGTTGGGCACTGCTGATTTTTTTGTGTACAATGGTGCTTCGTTTGAACCGTGGGTTGAACGATGGGCGAGTGGGGAATTCCCTCGTCCAAAGAAAACGCTCAATATGACGAGTGAGCTCACGTCTCTTGGTGTAGAGCTTATGGTGAATAATGGGAAACTCGATCCTCATATTTGGCTTGACCCACATATTGTCCAAAAGGAAATTGAGGTTATCAAAAATATGCTCATAGAGGTTGATCCAGTCCATCAGGAACTGTATACAGAAAATGCTCTGCGTGTGTTACAAGAAATTACACTTCTTGACCAACGTTTCGATGAAGGTCTCGCCTCGTGTGTGCTTCGTGATGTTGTCGTCTCGCACGAAGCGTTTGGGTATCTTGCACGGCAGTATGGACTAAAAATGACTTCTATTGCAGGAATCTCGCCAGACGAAGAGCCTTCGATAAAAGAGTTAATGCGTATCATTGACCTTATGAGAGAGAAAAATGTAAAATATGTTTTTTTTGAGACGACGGTAAGTCCAAAACTTGCGGAAATGATCGCGCGTGAAGTAGGAGGAGGAGTATTAGTATTAAACCCTATTGAAAACCTTACACCAAATGAGGTACAATCAGGAGAGGATTATCGTTCTCTTATGGAGAAAAATCTTAGTAACTTACGCATCGCGCTTGATTGTCAGGGGTAACTATCAATATTGATAATTCTTATACCACACTCATTATCCCATGAACCTTTCAGAACCATATATCGAACTTGATAATGTCAGTTTTAAATACGATGATACTCCTGTTCTCGAAAATCTTTCTTTTACCGTAAGGAAAGGGGAGTATCTCGGTATCATCGGACCCAACGGAGGCGGTAAGACAACGCTTCTAAAAATAATATTAGGGCTCCTTCATCAAACAGATGGCACCGTGAAGCTTTTTGGAAAGGATCGCCATGATTTTAAAGAGCAATATCGTATTGGGTATGTTCCGCAACGTGTTACTCGAGCAGAGCGTGGATTCCCTGCGACGGTATTTGAAGTAGTGAAAAGTGGTCGCGTTCCACGCCTCGGCTTTTTCCTTGGGTTTACCAAGAAAGATATTGAGGCGGTTCATCGTGCTATGGAGGTTTCAGGTATTGAGAAATATAAAAATACTCTCGTAAGCAAGTTGTCAGGAGGTGAGCGACAACGTGTTTTTATTGCACGCGCTTTAGCAAGTGAACCAGATGTGCTGGTGCTCGATGAGCCTACGGTGGGAGTGGACATCGGTGCGCAAAAGAAATTTTACGAGTTCCTCGCGTCACTTAATCGTGACCACAACCTTACTATTGTGTTTGTGTCTCACGATGTAGATATGGTGTCGCAGGAGACAGGAACCGTGCTGTGTCTCAATCATAATTTGGTGTGCCACGGTACGTCCAAGGATCTTTTGTCTGACCATACCCTCGAGCGATTGTATGGTGGTCAGGGGAAACGTGCTCATACTCACTAATACATTTTTATGCTTGATATTTTTCAATATAGTTTTATGGTGCGTGCGTTTGAAGCAGGAATTGCGATTGCAATTATTGCACCACTCATTGGTATGTTTCTTGTCGTGCGTAGGTATTCTTTGCTTGCGGACACCCTCGCACACACGTCGCTTGCAGGGGTGGCAATTGGACTTCTTTTTAGTATCAACCCCGTGCTCTCAGCAATCATTTTATCTGTCGTAGCTTCTCTTGGTATAGAGCAGTTGCGTGCTTCGCGTCGTGTGTTTAGTGAATCAGTTCTTGCACTCTTTCTTTCGGGGTCGCTTGCGGTTGCCGTCGTAATCCTTTCTCTTGCAAAAGGGTTTAATGCCAGTCTGTTTGGGTATCTCTTTGGAAGTATTTCAACGGTCTCACAAACCGATGTGTGGGTAATCGTTGCGCTTGCGGTTATGGTGTTTCTGAATGTCGTCCTTCTATACAAGGAATTGTTTTTTGTATCGTTCGACGAAGAACTTGCGCAAGCGAGTGGACTTCCTGTGCGACGTCTTAATTTTACGATTGTATTACTCGCTGCCATTACGGTTGCACTTTCTATTCGTATTGTTGGGGTACTCCTCATTGGTGCGCTTATGGTAATTCCGGTTATCTCTGCAATACAATATGGTCGCGGGTTTCGTGCCACACTGATCCTTTCGGTTATTTTTTCTCTATTCTCTGTTTTAATAGGACTTTTTACGTCATATTATTTCAATCTCGCTTCAGGAGGAGCTATTGTACTCGTCGCGCTCGTTATTTTCTTGCTAAGTTTAGCGGTTTCAAAAAAATAATGAGTGTGTGGCGCCGACATTGCCATGTCGGCATCCTACAAAAATATAGTCGCTTTGACACGTATTTGTGGGCACATTCGCATACGCTCAGTGTCCTACAAAAATATAGTCGCTTCGCTCCTTATTTTTGTGGATAACTTCTCTTGTGAGATTTCGTTTTTCCGTGATAAAATATAAAGGAATAATAATATAATAATAATTAATTTTTTTATGTACGACTACACAATTTATTACATACTTTCGTGGGCTGTTGGAATTACGTCGATCCTTGCGCTCGGATTCTTCCTAATAAAGAATGCTATGTTTAAGGAGATATTTTTGAGACCATCGGTCATTATATCTATCCTTATACTTATTGGCGCCATATTCTTTGGTACGTATTCATATAAAACATATGCTCCTGATTTTGCAATGCCTCCATTTATGCACACGATGGCACCTGGTGGTCTTGCTCCGTATTTACCACTTAAAAACATCTCAAAGTTTTTTGAAAGTGAGCCAAACTTTCCACGCGTGAACGATATTGGCGCGGATTATAATGCTGTACCCCCACCTATTACGCGCACGGTACCAGAAACTGTTGAGTTCAGCTTGACCGCTACTGAAGTTATTTCTGAAATAGCACCTAATGTTTATTTTAATTTTTGGACATACAATAAGCAGGTTCCTGGACCGATGCTTCGTGTACGAACGGGTGATACGGTAATTATTAACTTAACGAACGATAAAACGAGTCTTCATCCACATAATATTGACCTGCATTCTGTTAATGGTCCGGGTGGTGGTGCAACCCTCACGAATGTTGAGCCAGGTGAAACAAAATCCTTCAAATGGAAGGCAGTTCAACCGGGAATTTATGTCTATCACTGCGCGACGGCAAATGTCAGTACGCATAATTCTCACGGACAGTATGGCCTCATTCTTGTCGAACCAGAAGAAGGGTTACCAAAGGTTGATAAAGAGTTTTATGTGATGCAAGGAGAGCTCTATACGCAGGGTGACATTGGGCGTCAAGGAATGACAGTTTTTGATGCACAGAAGCTTATCGAAGGTAATCCAACGTACGTTACTTTTAATGGACGTATTGAAAAGGAGACCAGAATGGAAATTAATCGTGGTGAACGTGTCCGTATGTATGTAGGAAATGGCGGTGTAAACCTTGTGTCCTCGTTCCATATTATTGGTGAGATTTTTGATACCGTGTATCCAGAAGGAGCGATGGGGAAAGATTCGGCGCTCTTTAAAAATGTGCAGACGACAATTATACCCGCAGGAGGTGCAGCAGTTGTTGAATTTGTCGCGGAGGTTCCCGGGAAGCTTATACTCGTAGATCATGCGCTTGCACGAATGAACAAAGGAGCGTGGGCAACCGCATTCGTAAGAGGTGAAGAAAATCCCGAGATATTCTCAGCAATAAAAAGTACCACAACGACTACAGGAACAATACCGAAGATGAATCATAGTGGATACTAGGCATATATAATATAACCTTTTGTGGATAACCTAGAATTAAAAGCAACACGAGATAGTCTATATTTTTGGAATATTATTGCTACGATAGTTTTTGTTGTGGCAATTATAAAAATTGTTGCTATTGCTGGAATTCCTGCAATGCGGGTGATTTCAGATATTTCACCATTTCATTTTTTGCTTGTCTCGTTGACCACTTTTCGTCTCACGAGACTCTTCGTTGCTGATCATATTACCGCGTGGATGCGTGATCTTTGTATGAAAAAGGTTTCGATAAATGACCCTTTGACAGGTGAGGTTTTTGTGAGGAAGGAAAAACATCCAAAAGGATTAAGGAGGCTTATCTCAGATGTTTTAGGGTGTCCGTGGTGTGTCGGTGTATGGGTTGCCATGGGGACGGTGGTACTGTATTATGCCGCGGTTACGGATATATTTTCTGCTGGGTGGATGATTATCCTCGTGTTCTCTCTTGCAGGAGCTGCTGAGCTTGTGTATGCGATTGTGGTGGCGCTCCTATCTCCCTATGCGGGAGTTGGTTTTGAGATGCATCAAAGAGGTTCAAATCTTCTCGGGAGTGCGAAGCGAGCCCCTTCTTCACAAAGTACAAATGTGTGTACCGAATGCGGTGTATAGAAAATTTATGATGGTATGAACAAAAAAACCGTCACGTGACGGTTTTTTTGTTCAACGATATATTATTTTTTTTAATATACCTTATCAATGTGCTCCTTAACAAATTCAATACTGTTGCCGAACACTTTTTTCCCGGGGTTAAAAATATGTTGTGGATCAAAAATATTTTTTGTTTCTTCAAAAAGTTTATAAATTTGCTCACCGTACATTTGCTTGAGAAATGGTGTGCGAATGAGCCCATCATTATGCTCTCCAGAAATAGAACCACCATACTCAAGCACGAGGGCAAATACTTTTTTTGAAAGCTCTAAAATCATATCGCGCTCAGTGTCTTTACGAAGATCCATGAGGGGAATAATGTGAAGGTTCCCATCGCCAATGTGTCCCGCAATGGTATACACCAGATTATGTTCCTTGAGAAGTTTTGTAAGGCGTGGGAGAAATTCTGGTAGATGGGGAGGGGAAACAACGATGTCCTCGATAAAGGGTGCTGTGCGTTTTTCACCGCCATGGTGGCGCAGGAGATTAAAACTTTCGTGACGAATAGTCCAGTATTTTTCAGCGTCCTCTTTATTGACGGCAATATACGTTTTGAGTCCAAGAGAAGAAATGTCCTTCCGTGCCGTCTCCGCGCGCGCCATTACTTCTGTTTCTTCGGTTCCAGTAAATTCAGCAAGAAGTACAAGCTTTGGAATTCCCCCAGTAAGTGCCATAAAAAATTCTGGAATAAAATGAAAGGCAAGCTTGAGGAATCCACGTGCTTTCAGCGAGCGCATAATGTCGGGAAAAAAGCGAATGGCAAACTTCAGTGTATTGTCATCATAGGATTCAAATGTTTCTGGTTTGTGTTTGAGAACGGCACCTACAATCTCTGGCAGTTTTTCAAGGTCGCGCACAAAAATAACGAGAAGTTTTCTCTGTGGTTTTGGCTCTACAAGTTTAAATGTAATCTCGGTGGTAATACCGAGAGTGCCTTCAGAACCCGTAAATAATTTGGTGAGGTCAAACGTTGTACGGTCCCATATATTCCATAGTGAATAACCTGCGCAGTTTTTTGAAACGCGTGGTTTTGCGTTTTTGATAATCTCATAATTTCCCTCAATGAGGTTGTGCATTTTACGATATATTTCACCCTCAAGTGTGTTTAATTTCATTTTTTCAGCAAGCTCATCTTTGGTGAGTGGTCCAAAAGAATATTCGTTTCCATCAGCAAGTACGACGTTGAGCTTTTGTACATAACGATCAGTAGAACCATAATTCAGCGTTTTTTCTCCTGAGGCATTGGTGCCCACCATGCCACCGACAGCACACAGCTGTTTTGAAGCTGGATATGAGGGCATAATTCGGTTTCTTTCAAGTGTTGCGCGTTCGAGATCGCGATAAAATACCCCCGGCTCAGTAATAGCGTAACCATCGGTGACCTCTTTAATAGTATTGAGATTTTTTACTTCGAGAACAATAGAAGGAGAGAGTGCGCCACCTGCCATTCCGGTACCTGCGGCGCGAGGGGTGATAGATAATGCAGGATTTTTTTTGTTATGCTCAGATACAAAACGCACAATGTTTCTAATATCATCTACGTCCTTTGGACGTGCAACGAGAAGAGGAGTAACCTCAAAAATACTTGCATCATTGGCGCACATCGCACGTGACGTTTCGTCATCAAGTAGTTCTCCCTTAAAAAATGGCCGAAGGGCGTTTTTTATCTCCGTTGCTTGGGTATTCATAATTTACTATGTTATTTTTCTATATAATTATTTGTTCCGTATATTTACGTGTTTATAGTTTATCATATTAGCTAGTAAAACACAGCAAAAACATAATTTTAGCGACTAACTAAATGACTACCTCATTAAGTAAATTAGTTGTTGCCTTTGAACTTCTCTATCTGCTCGTTGAATACTTTTTCCATCATTTCCTTTTTTGCAAGGTTATCCTTGAGATTACTATTAGAAACAATGAGTGCGTTAATGATGATATTAAAGGCATTTGCAATTTCAGCAAATTCATCTTTTGTATCCAGTGTGACATCTTCTCCTTTATTACCCTTGAGCATCCTCCCTGTGGCGCGCCTTAGGTTATAGATGGTCATCTTAACTCCAAGATAAAATCCGATGAAAAGATAAATTACCAAAAAGAGGGAGATGCCAACAGAAAGGAAAAGGAGATCTCGCTGTTTCTCGAGTCTGGCAATATGGTCATTGAGAAGCTTATTAAGTGTGGGGACAGTTTTTGTATAGAAATCAAATACTCTGTTGATGAAGAGTGTTGTTGATCTATAGAATTCATCCTGCTCTATTGTATTAATGTCTGCCCGTATAATCTTTTCCTCAATTGTTTTGAGAAGTGTCTCTGTTGCCTCGGTCATATCCTCAAGAGGTGGTACAAGGTCACCTTGAAGTGCAGGATTTTCGTCAAGAATTGCATCCATTTGACGATTTGTTTTTTCAAGATAAGAATGTGCAGTATTGGAAAGCGAAATAAAGACTTGTTTCTCTCCCTGAGAAAGTACTTTTCCTTGAGGTAGCATAAGCCCCGAAACACGAAGTTGTGCCATGCTTTCACTGATGATTGGAACGCGGTTTATGAAAGTCTCGATGAGGTACGAAGTATCGAGGTGGTGGTCGAGGGCAAGGTCTGATTTGTCAGCGATATCACCCATAAAAAAGATGATATTTTGTCTAAGGTCGGTATGTATCCTGAAACTTGATTCAAGGGTAAGAGTGTTGTTGTCAAATGCTTGTTTAATATTGATCCACTCATTTTTCATATCACGTATACGCGAGGGTTCAGATTTTATTCTGAGAAATTTGCCAGCCTCTATATCTATGCGTTCAAGTTCTAAAAAATCTTGATCCACCTCACTTCGTTTTGAAGCAAGAGCCTGAACCACAGTGGCATTTCCCCCAAGGTAGATACTGGTGAGTCCTCGGTGTTGCTGGATATCTTTGAGAAGTTTTTGGACAGGAGTAATGTATGTTAGACCATTTTGTTCAAAATGAATCGTTCGGATTTCTTCGTTTATTTTAGTTACAAAAAAATATGTTCCAAGAACAATAGGAATCGCAAAAAAAATACTAATAATGAGAAATTTTTGAGGATAACGAAAACGGCTCATCAAGAATACCGATGGAGAAAATATTTTTTTCAATTCAAACTTCATATTAATAGTACTAGTATACTAAAAAAATGAAATTTTTAAATACATGATAACCACGTTATTCGTAGCGAAGTGCTTCGATAGGGCTTTTGCGTGCGGCGGTGCGTGCGGGGTAGAGGCCAAAGACAAGCCCGATGAGTCCTGAAACGCCAAGGCCGAGAATGATGGCGGATAGGGGAATGGAAAATGGCCATTCAAGGTTAAGGTATTGTGTGAGCACAACGGAGGTGATGAACGAAAGTCCAAGACCGATTAAAATACCCATAATCCCACCTACGCCAGTCAGCATCACTGCTTCAAGAAGAAATTGTGTCAATATGTTTTTATACGTTGCGCCGAGCGCTTTACGAAGACCGATTTCCTTTGTGCGTTCTGTCACCGAAACAAGCATAACGTTCATAATACCGATACCTCCCACAATCAGAGAAATTGCC
>CAYHML010000004.1:0-16406 GCA_964357675.1 uncultured Candidatus Saccharibacteria bacterium
CCGAGCTTGGATATAGTGAATCCATGAATTCCAGAGAACGTATCCAAGAACAACAGGTCCCCAGTATGGAAACCATTGGAGAACAGCAACGAGATATGTTGCTAGATTACTAAAAAGCTTGCTGAACCCGAGTGTTTGAATAACATTCATACAGTACATCATACAATAAAGTATGAAAAGTAAAAAGAGCGGTTCCATAATAGAAAACCTCGCCATAGTGGCGAGGTTTTCTATTATGGAATCTTATGCAAGTACATACTTCCCTTCTTTTGTTTTTTTGAAAATCTTTGGATCTTGTAGGTTTACAAAGACGGTGTTTTCTTTAACATAGCGCTCTTTAAGCACACGGTCTATGATATCCTTTTTTGAAAGAGGTCCTTCTTTCTTGAGAATTTTAGCAATGACATCTTTGACGATTCCCTGCTCGTATCCCCATGAAGAGAGTGCGTACAATCCACGACCAACGAGAATAAAACGAGGGTCTTTAATGAGTTCGTTGTGACAAGTAGCAATATGAGCTTTTTTATCAAAAACTTGAGAAATTGATTTAGCAACCTCGGTAAAGTGCATTGGTGAACCATGTTTGCGAAGCACTAAATATGCGTAGTCGCGCATACCGCGTGCACTTACATTGTGTGATTCTGATCTCCCCCATTCGCCAAGTGGATTCTTTGAAATGGTTTTTGAGAGCGAGAGCCAACGCTTGGTGATTTCTTCGTTCTTGTATGTATCTGATACGTCTTTGAGGTGATTGAGGAACATCGCGATAAGTTCATTTTCGGGAATAAGTTCGTCTTGGGAAAGTGATTCATAGAGCGTGCGAAGTGCATCATGTACCTTCATTGAAATTTTATCATCAACAATCCATCGATGATGAAAGTGCTCATTCTCTTTTTCTCGGGTAAATTCATCGCCAAGAACTAAGAGGAAGTAAAGATGGTTTTGTGTGCTTGGATCTTTAGAAATGTGCATCAAAAAATCTTCCTCACACACTACGCCACCCATAGAAACAACGAGGTTATGAAGTTCGGTAAAAACCTCCGTCTCTTTCTTGAAGACGTCAGATTTTTTGATTGTTGCAAGCGCAAAGTTTTCTATCTGTCGCACACGCTCGCGAGTGATGTGGTAAATATCGCCGATTGCCTCTAGGGTCATTCGGTCGGTATTATCTCCTAGTCCATAACGCTTAATGATGACATCTAGGTTGCGTGGAGGTAATGTAGCGATAAGCCTCTTTACTACTTGCTTTGGCTTAAAAGTAATTGCGGACATAGGTTATTGATTAAATTACAATGATTAAATGTTATGTTTACTATTGGTACTTTTTATCATTAAAGGAGCGTAAAGTCAAGGAAGCGGGCTTACAAGGACCGAGATTGAGTTTGTTCTTATGGGTTTTTATCGTTATCCTGTAACGATATTTACCAACTTACCCTTTACCATAATGATCTTTTTGATTTCTTGATCCCCTACCCATTTCACTATCATTTTTTGTTCCAAGGCCAATTTTTGTATATCTTCGTCAGAAGCAGAGGAAGGAACGGTAACTATTTCGCGTACTTTACCGTTTACCTGAACGGCAATATCAATCTCCCTCGCAGTCGTTTTTGAAGAATCATAGACTGGCCACTGCGAAAGATTGATTGACTCTGCGTTCCCTAACGTGTGCCATAATTCTTCTGTGATATGTGGCGCAAATGGTGTTAAGAGAACAAGAAGCGTTTCGTATTGAGAACGGAGTAACACGGTCGCTTTTTCCATTTCGTTTACCAAGATCATAAGCGCTGAGATTGCCGTATTGAAGTCAAATGATTCAATATCTTCACCCACTTTTTTGATGGTCTTGTAGATGATTGATTCTACGTCATGCGTATCACCTGCTGTGATAATTTTTTCTTGCAAACGCCACACACGCTCGAGGAAACGACGTGGTCCAATGATACTCTCCGTACTCCACGAAACAGCTTGTGTAAATGGTCCCATAAACATTTCATATAGTCGCATCGTGTCTGCGCCGTACTGTGCGACCACATCATCTGGGTTTACGACATTATTCCAACGTTTACTCATCTTTCGTCCATCGGTAGCCATCACCAAACCAACGTTATACAAACGTTTGAATGGCTCTTCATAATTCACCACTCCAATATCGTATAAAAACTTATGATAGAACCGCGCGTAAATAAGATGGCGCGTAGCATGTTCTGCACCACCCACATACATATCTACCGGTGACCAATATTTTTCTTTTTCTTTATCAATGAGTGCCATGGTGTTGTTTGGGTCAATATAACGAAGGTAGTACCATGACGATCCTGCCCACTGAGGCATCGTATTTGTCTCGCGCGTTGCTTTTCCACCACAGGTAGGACACGTAGTATTTACCCAGTCAGCAATATTTGCGAGTGGCGACTCTCCCGTTCCGGTAGGCTCGTATGATTCTACCTTGGGAAGTAATACAGGTAGCTCATTTTCAGGAACAGCGACAACACCGCATTTTTCACAGTGTACAAGAGGAATGGGTTCTCCCCAGTATCGCTGTCGTGAAAATACCCAATCTTCAAGACGATACATTGTCGTCCATTTCCCTTTTACAAAATGAGTTATTTTTTTCTTTGCATCTTCATTAGAAAGACCATTAAAATCACCAGAGTTAACGAGTACCCCACCATCGATATGCATTGACTCTTTTTCTTTGAGACGAAGCAACCAAATATCCATCTCCGCATGGCACATCGTTACAGGGTTAATTTCTGATTCATCGAGCCACACGATGTCATTGTTTTCCTCTTCCTCTTTCGTAATTTCTGAACGTTCTTCGTCTACAAGCTCGGCATAAACTGCGGTCGTGTACGAAACTCTGTTCTGGTCTTTGTGCGCTGCAAAATATTCCGCGCGCACTTGTCCGCCCAAAATTTGTTCGTTAGTAATATTTTTATACCCTGTCTCTTCTAAAAGTTCTCGTCGCGCAGCATCAAGGATGCTTTCCCCTTGTTCGACACCACCCATAGGAAATGTAGTCCACCAATACTTCTTAGATTTCAAACAAAGGAATTTCCCATTACGAGGATTTCGTATGATAACGTGCACATTTTCTCGTGTTACACTTTTCTTTCCAGCAACAGGAGGATTTCTCTTATCGACTCTCTCAGGAATAACAACTTCTTTAACAGGAAGATGGTATTTTTTTGCAAAGGCAAAATCTCGCACATCGTGTGCCGGCACTGCCATAACCGCTCCCGTGCCATAGTGCGCGAGGACATAATCTGCCACATACACTGGAAGTTCTTCGTTATTTGCGGGATTGATTGCCGTTACTCCCTTGAGCTGTACGCCTGTTTTTTCTTTACCGACAGCGGTGCGCTCTATTTCAGTTTTTGTTTTTACTGCATCGCAATACGCCTCTACCTCACTTTTATTAGAAACCTTTTCAAGAAGTTCATTCACGAGTGAATGTTCAGGCGCCAACACCACATACGTCGCACCAAAAAGTGTGTCGGGACGCGTCGTGAACACCGTAATTTTTGCACTACTTGCTTTAATATTGAAATCTATTTCTGCTCCCTCACTTCGTCCAATCCAGTTTCGTTGCGATTCTTTAATTGATGCGGGCCATTCAAGTTTATCAAGGTCGGCAAGCAAACGGTCTGCATAGTCGGTAATACGGAGCACCCACTGACGCATAGGCTTTTTCTCGATAAGGGTATCACATCGCTCACAACGGTCTCCGTCGAGGTCTTCGTTTGCAAGTCCTGTCAAGCATTTTGGACACCAGTTGATAGGCTCGTATGATTCATACGCAAGACCCTTTTCAAGCATTTTAAGAAAAATCCACTGTGTCCAGCGATAGAACTTCGGGTCGGTCGTATTTACTTCGCGAGACCAATCATAATCAAACCCTAAAATAGAGAGCTGTTCTTTATAACGAGCAACATTTTGTGCCGTCATCACCATTGGGTTGGTCTTCATCTTGAGAGCGTAATTCTCCGCAGGTAAACCAAACGCATCAAAGCCTATAGGATGAAGCACGTTGAAACCCTGCAGTCTCTTCATACGAGAATACACATCGGTTGCAATGTAGCCCTTAGGATGCCCAACATGAAGGCCCTCTCCAGAGGGATACGGGAACATATCTAGCACATAGCACTTTGGTTTACTGGTATCTTCTTTTGTGTGATATAAGCCTGCCTTCTCCCATTGTTCCTGCCATTTCTTTTCTATCGTTCTGTGGTCGTAATTCATATGCTTGTGTTATTTTGTTGGTATGTTATCAAATGGTGGGTACCGCTCTGGGTCTATGGTTCTCTCGAAACACGTGCGACCGCTCTCGTGATGCCAGTTATCAATTTTTTCTCCCTTTACATCGACAACTGCCATAGGGTATGGTCGCGACATCATATTTGACGATCCATCCATTGTCGCACGACTTGGTCCATTAAATACTGCGCACAATTGGAACGAAAGTGATGATGAACCCTTATACTCGTATGCTTCTTTTGTTTGTGGGTCTGTGGGTAACATAAAACCAGAAATAGGATCTGAGAGGTCACTTAATTTTTCTGGCAATCTTTTTTTCTGCTGCCAATAATTCACCACTTGCCATTGAATATTCTGCAGGTCATTTACCCGCTGTGTATCATATCGTGCTAGACGCGCCTGTCGTGGTGTCCCTACAATGAAAAATCCAGAAATTACCGTGCCCGCAACAATCACCGCAACTGCAATACCAACATAGAATACGCGTCGAGGAAAATGTGTCCAATATCCTTTCATATCCGCAAGAAAATGTGCAAATACGATAATCGCAACGATAATGACTATTGCTATTTTTAGTAAGAAGCGTGCGGTAAGCTCTTCGCCATTCAAAAATGCACTTAAAAGCACAATGAGCGTCCCTGCAATGGTGGCTCCAGAAACAAATAGGGTAAGCACGAGTGCCCATCGTCTAACCCAGATTTCTTGTCGTGTAGTATCCGTAGCTATGGTATGGCGAATGACACGCATTAACACAAGAAATACAGGGACCGCAACAATCACCATTGCCATATATGCACTAATACCGCTCTGATAAGGGTCGATTTGGTACCCCCTTAGCGGGTCGGGGTAAAGATAGTTAATATACTGAAAAACAAGATTAATAAACGCAATAACACTGGTATAAAATGCGCCCATTGCCCCTACCCAAAGAAAGAAATCCTTGGGTGTTACGTGAGCACTTTTCCCCGATTGTGAAGTAAGTGTTTCCATAAGTAATACTATACCTCACATTTTACTTATCGACAATATTATTACTGTTTCTCAAAAATAATTTGTGTGATAGAATACGAGTAAATTATATGGAGAATAAAAAAATAAAAATACTGATTATTGATGACAATGAGATCATTCGCATGATGTTCTCCAATATTTTCTGGCTACACGGCCTTGATGATACGTATGAACTTAATACTGTTGCCCGCGTAGATGAAGCACTGAAACAAATAGATGATCCATCTTCACGTCCCGACATTATCTTTATGGGACTCGTGATGCCTCTTGAGAAGGGAGGGAAAATTACCCCGAGCGTCGAAGCAGGGTTTACTATCATCAAACATATCAAGGAGAGCTCTGAGCTTTCTCGTATACGTATCATTGTTCTTTCGGGATATCAAGACGCTGAGTTCAAACAAAAGGCACTCGATATGGGTGTCGAACGCTACCTCAAAAAGAGCGAGAGTATGCCACAAGATATTCTTGAATTAATTCGCTCGCTCCATCAATCATAATTATGAGTACTCCTCTTGTAAAATTAGAGAATGTAAACTATTACTACAACCGCGGTAAACCGTCAGAGGTGCACGCGTTGAAAAACATCAACATCGAGATTCCTCGCGGAGGATACTCGGCTTTCTTCGGTCCTTCTGGTTGCGGGAAAACAACACTCACCTATTTGATTGGAGGTATTGAAACAGAAAACACTGATAGTGGCAATATCCTCATCAATGGGCGCGACTTGCGTGGCCTTTCTAAAAAAGAACTTGCTGTGTATCGCCAAATCGGTGTAGGTATCATCTTTCAGCAGTTCAATCTCTTACCTTCCCTGACTGTGCTCGACAACGTCGCCCTGCCGATGGCGTTTCTTGGCATTGATGTTGATCGCCGAAAGAAAGAGGCACTGAAACTTCTTGATCGTTTCGGTATGACAAAATATTCTGCACGCTTCCCTTCGGACCTTTCAGGAGGCCAGCAACAGCGCGTGAGTATCGCACGTGCACTTTCCAATAACCCCCCACTTATTATTGCTGACGAACCACTTGGTAATCTCGATTCTGAAAATGCAAATAAAGCGCTTGAGTTCTTGAAAGAGCTGAACGAAAAAGACGGGCGTACGATTATTATGGTTACACACGAGTCATGGTCATTACGTGACGCGCGTCTTGTCATTTACCTCAAAGATGGCGAGGTCATACGAACTGATGAGCCTAAAAATAAAATTGACGCCAAGAAATCACTCTCTGAACATTTTTATAAACAACTTTACCCCGAGAGTCCGCCAGAAAAGCTTATGGCACAGTCTCTATCCAGCATGCTTGCACGTGGGCTATCAGGACAAGAAATAAAACGGTTTGAACTATTCCTTACGGAACGTCTTAAAGGAAACATTACCTCAGAACATTTTGTTGATTTTCTCGATCAACCCTTTAAAGATGGTGGGTTAGGACTTTGGAAACAGCGCGCAATTAAAATCTCAGAAACAGTCGATGAGCTCGCTCATAATCGTAAAAAAGTAGAGGATATTTATAGCGAGCTTGAACGTAGCCCCGAAGTCCCCCTCTATGAAGAAATCTCGCAAATGCGCGACTGGCTCCTGAGTAGCTATTCGGGAACCTTGGACGAAATTGGACGCGTACGTTTTGATGAAGCCGTTGAAGATCGTATTCGTAACGTCATCTCTCCCGAACATTTCTGTCGCGTTCTAGAACTCCCTCGCAAAGACTTTGGGGTCGGACTTTCTATGAGTGCTATCCGTGGCATCTCAGAGCGACTAGAATCAGCTCTTACAGGAAAAACATATCAAGTACTACATTAAGGTTGAGAGTCCATCTAATTTTTTTATTTATTTAATTACGCCACACCATGGAACCAACCATCACTAAGCAACCTGAAAAATTAAAAGTTGATACCGGGCACAAGTTGTCTATTTGGGATCTCCTCAAGCTCTCTTTACGTGTCTTTCGCACCAAACCTGCCCGTACAATTCTTACCATTCTTGGTATGTCCGTCGGTATCGGAACCGTTGTGTTCCTTGTATCACTCGGATATGGTCTCCAGTACATCTTGATCGGTCGCCTTATTACCAGCGAAGACTCACTTATTACGATTGAGGCTTCGTACCCATCTGAAAGTGGAAAAAGTATCGATGCAAAAAAAGTAGAGGAAACAAAAAATGTGCAAGGAATTGCCAATATTAGCCCTGTTGCTGAGTTTATGGGTGAGGTATCTATCGGCGACAAGCCACGCGGTATTATTCCTATTATGCGTGTTGTTCCCGCTACGTATTTCAAACTAGCAGGTGCAAGTCCTGATATTGGGGAGGCCTTTACTGAGGATACACCAGGTGCCGTTCTTTCGGCAAAAGCGCTGATGCTCTTTGGTCTTCCTGCCGATAAATCAATTCTTGGTGAAGAAATTACTGGAAGCGTCTATTATCAAAGACCTGACGGCTCTACAGAAGAAGTGGTAGTTTCAAGGATGAAGATTGGTGGTATCTTTAGTGACGACCGCGAGGACGCCCTCGCCTATATCACCTATGCTTCTGTTGCACAACCACCTACGTATTTTAAAAGTATGCTCATCAAGGCGCGAGATATTAATTTCGTAGAGCCCCTTCGTGATACCCTCGAAAAAGAAGGGTTCCTCATTAGTGCAAAAGTTGACCTTGTTAAACAAGCGCGCAAGATTACGAACGCACTTACCACAGTACTGATGGTTTTCGGTACGGCCGCACTTATTGTGTCAGCAATTGGAATGTTCAACACGATGATCGTGGGTTTCCTTGAACGTATTTACGAAGTGGGTGTTATGAAATCGCTTGGTGCAACCGATAAAGACGTAAAAAATTTATTTTTAATGGAATCCTTTATTATCGGGTTCCTTGGAGGAGTGTCAGGAGTTCTCTTAGGTATGGGAGGAGGTTCGCTCATTAACTTTGTTATGAGTTCACTTTCCAAAGGGAGTGGTGGGCTTAGCCTCACGCTCTTTATCACACCAACGTGGTTTATCGTTGCGACGCTCATCCTCTCATCATCAATCGGCGTCATCTCTGGATATTATCCTGCACGACGCGCGTCATACCTCTCACCACGCGAAGCGTTTGTACGTAAATAGACAAAGACAAACAACAAAAAAACTCCGCAAATTATTGCGAGGTTTTTTGTTGCCTTCATTATTATATTTTAAACTCCATCACGTCGCCGTCCTCTAAGCCATTAATTTTCCTGATTGTTATCTTGAAAAATATTTTTTTGAGTGAATGCCGGTATAAGTTTTTGATGTCCAACAAAGATTGGTTCTGGTAAATTATTGAGATCAAACCAATTCCATTCTGCAAATTTTTCTGGCTCCATAACCTTCGGTTCACCTTCCCAATTCCTTGCAAGAAAATCTATGTGGACGTAATGAGTATCCTGTCTGGGTTCATTAACCAAATGTAGGAACTGAAGATCGTTGGAACTAATACTTGTTTCTTCTTCTAGCTCCCTTGTTGCAGCCCCTATAAGTGATTCACCCCATTCGAAGTGACCGCCAGGTAAACACCATGTTCCATACCCCGTCTTTCCGATACGTTTTCCTAATAGAAGTTTCCCCTCTTTGAGTACAAATACATTTACTCCGATCTTTGGATAGTTTTTTCCGTAGAAATATTCTATCAGAATTTTTCTATATTTTAAACTCCATCACATCTCCGTCCTTCACAATATATTCTTTACCTTCAGTTCGTACCAATCCTTTCTCTCGCGCTGTTCCAAATGAGCCCGCATTGAGGAGGTCTTGCCAGAATACTACTTCGGCACGAATAAATTTATCTTTAAAATCAGTATGGATTGCAGTTCCGGCGATTGGTGCAGTGCTCCCTCTCTGAATGGTCCACCCGCGTGTTTCAACTTCTCCAGTGGTAAAATAGGTCATAAGGCCCAACATATCGTAGCTTTTTCTAATGAGGTCATTAACACCATCATCCTTTACCCCAAGCTCCCCGCGAAACATTTCTTTTTCTTCGCCTTCAAACTGAGAGAGCTCGTGCTCTACACCTGCATCTACCACCACATAATGCGCTCCTAGAGACGCAAGGTATGTGAGAAGCTTACCCCATCGTTCATCACCAAGCTCGTCTAAATTACGTCCACCAGCCTTTTTGTTAAGCACATAGAGAATCGGCTTCATCGTGAGAAGGTGCATACTTTGTACAATCAATACATCATCTTCTGAAAGTGACACGGAGCGTGCGAGAAGTCCTTTATCGAGTGCTTCTAAAATCTTTGTGAGCACTTCTTTTTCCTTTACGGCGCCTTTTTCACCACGCTTCACATCACGCTCGATGCTTGCAAGTCTTTTGGTGACCGTTTGTTGGTCAGCGATGACAAGTTCGAGGTTAATTGTTTCAATATCTGACACAGGATCAACCTGTCCATACACGTGAATGACATTATCATCTTCAAAAATACGTACCACTTCTGCAATAGCATCTACTTCGCGAATATGTGAGAGAAATTTGTTTCCGAGCCCCTCACCCTCGCTCGCACCTTTTACGAGCCCTGCAATGTCTACAAATTCAATAATTGCGGGAATTGTCCTCGAAGTATGTGAGAACTCGGCAAGTTTATATAAGCGCTCGTCAGGCACGGCAACAACTCCTACCGATGGATCGATAGTGCAAAATGGATAGTTCTCTGCGGGAACAGATTTTTTTGTTAATGCGTTAAAGAGTGTCGACTTCCCTACATTTGGAAGACCGACGATGCCGATTGCAAGTGCCATATATTATTTAGTTACTTGTTGATACTCGCATTTTTTGCAATAAAACTCAAGTTTACTTATAAATTTCAATATTTCAACCTACCTAGATACTGCACGAAATCTTGACGGATGAGCAAAATATTGAAATACTGTATAAAGAAGGTTTTTACAAAAATCACTGCCGATAGGAACAGGGGGTAAAAATGAAAAAAGACGAGAGAAGCGAGAAACTATATTGCCTGTTTCAAGAGCTTGGCGGGCTGTATCCTTCCATGGGCACCATTTTTCTTCCCGAATCCGAACGCATTGAAGAGTTGATGAAAAGACTCGAAGCGTACCGAGAAAAAGGGAAAATTGATTCCGCTCAACAAGTAGCACGGCTTCTTCCCGAGCCTCAACGGACATTTGAGATAAAGAAGATTTTTGAATCATACCGAGTGAGGAGTAAATACAAAGAGGCAGAAGAAACAGCACGGCTTCTTCCCGAGCCACACAGAAGTGATTCATTGGTGATAGTTCTCAGATTTTATTTTGATCAATTTTCGGTTGATAACCCTCTGAGGATTGTGCGCATCCTCCAGGAACCTCAGAGGGCAAATGAGTTAATGAACATGCTCGAAGTGTGCATCGAAAAGTACAGGCATGAGGATGCTCGAAAAGTGGCAGATATAATCCTCGAAGACTATAAAAAATAACCCACTATGCCACAAAACGCAAGAGGTCACACAAAATGTTGTGTGACCTCTTTTTTTAAATACCCTAACAATAAGATTACTGCATTATCTTTTGCAATTCTGCTTGGTGTGCGCGCATCACTTCAAGCGCTGCGGCCTGTTCTGAACGACCACTTTTCACTTTTGTTTTTATTTCGTCGCCAATTTTCTTAAAAATCGCAGGGTTCCTTCCAACAATCTCAACAATGCGATTAACTTCGCTTTCAGGTAACCCTTTTAATTGCCTTTTCACCACTTGTTTTAATAAAAAATCTTTAATCATATGTTTGAATTGTGTTATAATAGCATAAAATTAAAGGTAATCAAACTAACTCATGCCACGCCAACCAGCAAAAAAAACAATGCTCCTTCTTGTGTATCTAGCAAGTTTTCTTTACTCGTTTCACTACGCACTCCCTCTCTATATCGAGTCGTCTTTCATTGCACAATTTCGTTCTACTGAAGAAATGATTGGGGTCATTTTCTCGATTGCGGCAATCATTACGGTGATAAGCATATTTTTCTTTCCGAGAGTTCTTCGAAAATTCGGGAATTATCGTACAACGCTTGTAGTTATGGGATTGGAAATTGTAACGCTTCTTTCGCTTGTTGCATTTTCAATACCACTTGTTGTGATTGGTCTCTTTATCATCCACCAAGCACTCATTAACCTTATATTTTTAAACCTCGATACGTTCGTAGAGGCACATTCAGACAACCAATCAACAGGAAGCACTCGTGGTATTTTTATGACGGTTCTCAACATTGCGATAGCGATTGCACCGTTCCTTGCGGGGCTTATGCTTACGGACCACGACTTCTGGAAAGTATATCTTGCCGCGGCAATATTTATGACCCTGTGTTTCCTCGTTATTGCTAAAAATTTTAAACACTACATTGATCCACAGTATCTCGTACCCAAGTTTAAAGATACGATAAAAACAGTGCTGAAAAGTCACGACCTTCATTCCGTCATCTTCCTTCATTTTCTACTCGCCTTCTTTTTTTCGTGGATGGTTATCTACACACCAATCTATCTCAATAAGCACGTAGGCATACCAATGAGCGATATTTTGAGCATCATTATCCCCGTTGCACTGCTCCCCTTTATCTTTTTTGAGGCAATTCTAGGAAGAATAGCCGACACTAAACTCGGTGAAAAGGAAATCGTCACCGCAGGGTTCCTCCTTATGGCGGTCGCTACTATGGGGCTATCGTGGATTACCTCAACCAGTGTCGTTGTGTGGGCTGTAGCACTCTTGATCACTCGCATCGGCGCGAGTGCGGTAGAATCTATGATTGAGAGCTACTTTTATAAAAAAGTAGGTCCCGAAGAAGTCAATCTCATTAGCTTTATGCGTATGATGCGCGGAGGCGCCTATATTGTTGGTCCTCTCCTCGGTTCACTCGTACTTTCATTCATCAACTTCCGTTTCCTTTTTTTTACCCTTGGAATTATTGTTCTTACCAGTATCCCCTACGCCCTCACGTTCAAGGATACTAAATAGCTATCTATGACGTACT
Organism: uncultured Candidatus Saccharibacteria bacterium; assembly: GCA_964357675.1. Classification (GTDB taxonomy): domain Bacteria; phylum Patescibacteriota; class Minisyncoccia; order Phycocordibacterales; family UBA1550; genus UBA1550. The sequence goes on from CAYHML010000004.1 coordinate 12,234, forward strand.
TTTTGTATAACCCATTTTAGTACGCGATACAGAACATAAAATATAACTGCATAAAAAATAACTTTGTACTCAAAGAAATATTGCAGTGCGGCAAGCGCAAAATAACTGACATATGCAAGGGGTTTCTCGGCTTCCGCACGCACAGTCTCGGTAAATGGTTTTTCTTTTTGAGTCGAGATTGTCTCTGTAAGAATACGATTACGCTCATTAAGTGCATCTATTTCTTTTGATTTTTCTTCTTTTGCAAGTTTAAATTGATATCCTTCACTAATACGAAAACGCTCAACAATATTTGAACCTGATGAAACCGCCTCTTTTATTGGTTCAGGAATTTTTGAATCCACTACGCTTATAGCGTTCTCTACGACGCCTAGATTTTTAGTTCCCGTTGCGGTCTGCATACGAGCCTCGATAAGTTTTAACTCTTTGTCATCTGAAACGCCATTCCCATCTGAGTCTTTTTTAAGTGGATCGGTGTTGTTTTTGATTTCATCGATATCTAATACGGTATCATTGTCATCATCTGTATCATCATTATTCCCTATCCCGTCCTTGTCAGTATCAAAATCAACCGCAAGCTCATTGTTAGCCGTCTCGACATTTTCGAGTACGATAGGTCGTTTTTTTCCTCCCACACCAACGGCATATACCCCTGAAAGACGTGCAGCGATGGTATGTTTGCCATCCTTGGCGACCCAGTCAACCCAGACATCACGGGCACGACCTCCGCTCGCAAGAGAAAAATCTGTTTTACCAATGATAATTCCATTATCAAGGAATTCAACAACGCCTACAAGGTCCTCCGAGCTTCCATTAAAAATAATGGTGTAAATGCGAATGCTATCCCCTGAAAAAAAAGGACTTCGTGAGTACCAAATATTAGAAGGGGCAAAGCCGGCATTCTTCAGAGGAGTATCAGCTGCGTATACAGGAACCACGGTCGCAACAAAAAATAAAAGAATTGCAAAAAAAGATTTCATAACCAAGATATGCTCCTAGTATATCATCTTTCAGATTCTGACGAAGGTGCAGAAATGTATGTTTTTCGTTCCTCATCCTTTTCTTCTTTTTGTCCCTCTTCTTTACGAGTTTCCTTACGTCGTTCGTATTCGGCTTTCTTTTCTTTGTTTCTTTTCTCAAGATTTTCGCGTACTTCTCGAATATCATCTATCGTCTTCTCGAGAGATTCTGTGTCGCTCTTTTTTATGCGAGTACTATTAGTATCCTCACTCGGGCGCTTTCCACGCTCTGTATTATTAATACTATTTTCTATCTTAACCGATGGAGTACTCGTAGATACGGTTGTACGAACTCGCTCGGTCTCTTTTTTGAACCTAGAAGATTTCTTTATCTCTACGTTAGCTTGCTTATCCTCGTCATCATCTTGCTCGCTCGTCTTTTTATGTATATCATCAAGAAGTATTGTCTCGTGTGTTTGTAGTACGCGTGCAAGATTTTCTGCAACCAAAAGTGCTCCTTCATTGTCATCGCTATCATCAAGCTCAACAATTCGTTTTTGTGCCCGTTCGATGTACTTTTTGACATTCGCACGTGCAACCTCCTTTGTTTCTAGGGGCACACTCTCAATCAAGCCAACTTCTTTTACCTCTGAAAGACGTCGTTCTACAAGTCTAATGTCCCATCCAGCTTTTGCGTGGGGGGTAACCGCCATCACGCCACGTACACGCTCGTTTACCTCCGTTTTAACAGGATAGAGCACATTTCCGGGAAGTGCCCCTTCTGCCGCAAAAGAAACGGTTCCTCCAATAAGAATACCGCCAATCACCGTAGCGGATACTATCTTAAAACCACGTGCTTTTCTCATAAATGAGTACAGGGACACGACTGCGCGTGAATGTTTTGCCTCTGCGGTGTGCACAATAGGATTCACACGCGCAAAATGCACGAGTGTCTGACGCATTACCGATTTCTCCTCTGAGGTCAGGCGCACGCCGCGTGAACCTTTTTTAAATTGTTTAAGCAAATTTCTCATATAATGTTTTTGTTTTTTCTATTGCGCGATGAATGCGTACGGAGACCACATTTTCAGTTTCTCCCGTAATCCGTGAGATTTCTTTAACCGAAAGTCCGTCTACGTGTCGCATCACCAACACCTCACGATATTTATCAGGAAGTGTTTCAATGAGTGCTACGAGACGTTGTGAAAGATCTTTGGTCTCAAGGTCTTCTCTAAAATCGACTCCCACGTCAAACCCGATTTCTTCCTGCATCTGATCCAATGAAAATGATTCTTTTTTACGATACTCATCGATAATCAGATTGTTAGCAATTTTGTACAAAAACGCACGCTGATTCAAAACTTCTTTCCCTTCTGCAAGGTATTTCCAGAAACGAATGAACGTCTCTTGAGTAACATCTTTTGCCTTATCTCTATCAGATAGGCGGAAAAAGCAATGCCGAAAGATCACATCGGCAAACTCATCGTACGACTTTAAAAAATAATTCTCTTTTGCCTGATCTTTCATTACTTCTTAATCTAATACAAAAGACGGCATTGCGCCAGTTTTCTTACAAAAAAGATGCCGAGATAGTTCTCGGCATCTTTTTTGCTAAAAACTCTACATAGTCGGCACGGTGCACGTCTTGCATTCACTATTATGCGTTACCGCAAAGTAAATTGCAGAAAGTCCTACGAGCGCATATACAACCTTTCCATAGATAGAACCTGCACCGAGGATCATATCGACAACATTATAACCAATTGCGACAAGTCCCCAGTTCAGACCACCAACCACAAGGAGGATGAATGCGATAATATGTAATATTTTCATATTTTGTTTTTTAAAAAACTACCTATCGACCTTTCTCCTATAAGTATATACCCTCTAAAAATACTTGCGAGGACACCTGTGTATAATTTTATGCCTGCCACAATGTGCGAATGCGCGCCATAATTACACTTGTTGCGCTCTTTAACTCCTCAAGTGTAGGTGGACGCCCTTCTTTAAGAGCATTCTCAAACACCTCTGATGAGGTAATGGGTACACCATAGGAAACAGTAACGTTTCGTTTCCGTAAAAGAAGTTCACGAAATGTCATTCGATAATCCCCCCGAATCGCCACAGGAACAACAGGAACACCTGTTCTCCACAAAAGATACGTAACACCGGGTTTTCCTTCACCTATCAATCCATCACGGGTGATTTTTCCTTCAGGAAAAATGCAAACACTCCTTCCATTATTTAAAATTTTTATATGGTGCCGTAATGCAAGGTCATAGTCTCCTGTACCAACAGTTGCAGGATACGCTCCCCACAATTTAAAGATATTTCCACCGTAAAAAATCCACCTGAGAATGAGTCTTTTTTTAGTGTCAGAAAGATAGAATGCTTTTTCGCGAGAAACATAGAACATCGGCATCAGGCGTGACAAAAACGGCAGTGTCGCTGGTATGAGAATAGGATTGAGTTCACTAGAATGATTTACGGCGAAAAGCGCGCCGTTTTTCATACCCCGCACATGTTCTAATCCTTCAATACGAATGCGCGTAAAAAAACGAAATGCAATCCACGTACACGGATATACGAGCGTCTGAAAAACCAATGGAGTAATGTAAAGTATATGCATAAATATTATATTTAACTATTCTAATATTTTAATATTCAACTATTCAACTATTCAACTATTCAACTATTCAACTATTCAACTACCCCAACATTATATCATATTTTTTGTAAAAAAGCAATAGCTTCACCAACAAAAAACCGATAGTGTGTATCGGTTTTTTTAAATGAGGATCTTATTTAATTGCGTCAATCATTACCTTGGTAAAAGGCTGGCGATGGCCATTTTTCTTGAAATAACGGCTCTTTTGGCGGTAACGGATAACGGTGATTTTTTTGCCCATACCTTCTTCCACAATGGTCGCCTCTACGGTTGCACCGGGAACTAAGGGCATACCAACGGATGTTTGTGCACCACTATTAACGAGGAGAACTTGGTCAAAAACTACCTTGTCCCCTTTTTTTGTGTCGTTAAGCTTTTCAATCACCAGAGATTCTCCGGGGGCGACCTTGTATTGTTTGCCACCTGTTTGTATTACTGCGAAATTCATAATTCCAATATACTACACGAAACACAATAATAATGCAAGCGAACGAATGGCCTCACCAAAAATCATACCATGGTGGATATCGTTGCCTCATGAAAAAT
>CAYHML010000005.1:0-15841 GCA_964357675.1 uncultured Candidatus Saccharibacteria bacterium
GAGGAAAGATTGTTATTGATTTCTTTTCAAGTGATGATGTACGCAATTTTATCAAGCGCCTACAAGCAGAGATTGATGCGGGTAATGTGAAAAGTCTCCCACCTCTTGGCGAAACAGTCGAAGAAGCAGAACGTCCCGCAGAACCGCACGAACTTGCTGAAGATGGCAAAGATACTGTAGGAGAGGCACCAGAAGAGGACCTCTACAACATAAAAAGTTTTTCGTTGTAAAAAAACGTACAGACGTACAGGCGTTTGACAAATATGTTGTTTAGGTGTATAATGTATTAGAACAGTTCTTTAATAAGACTTGTACATATTTGTAGTACTTCCTCAAATAAAGGGAAAACTAAAACGCGCACATGAGTGCAAGGAGGAAATTATGGGTAGCAGTAACGGAATATTTGCATCTGATGATCTCATCGCCGGCTATCTCAACGTTGATGAACTTTCTGTTCCTGAAATAGTCCGTTCCTGGCGCGAGAAAGACGGCGTCATTTATTTCTCGGTCACCTCGGACGGCACGACCGGCAAGGACTGGGTCACCCGACTCGAGAACAAAGGCTTCTACGTGGGTTACTACACCGATCAGATACTCCGTTCGCGTTCCTTCAAGCTGATGAGTGGCGTGACGACCGATGTCGCCGTTCTCCGGGGCAGTCTCTTCCAGGACAACGACCGAACCACGGAAAATATCCGCGCATATGCGAAAGCTTTCAGGACACCCGACAAGCGCAAGCTCGGCAAACCTGAACCTGAGCTAGCTTGCCTTATCCGCGAGAAGTTCACGGACAAGGAGTTAGAAGTCATGGGTCTATGGTATATCGTTGCCATACACGAACCCATTTTCACTTCCAACGGCAAACCGCGCCTTCTAAGTGCATACCGCGGGGATGGTGGTAACTGTATCTACGCGTGTCACGATGAGCGCAATAAGGCGTGGACCAATGGCGGTGGGGCTGCATTCGTCGTACTGCAAGACAATACTGAATCCTAGGCTCTTAAGGGTTTAGAATTTTACCCTGCTCCAATTTATCGGAGCAGGGTTATTTTTTTGCACAACAAGTATATTAAGACTGAACCCTTCAATAAACATCGTTTTTCTGGTAGGATAAAGAAATGCAGAAAACATTACTTACGGGGATAAAACCGACAGGGACGGTGCATTTGGGCAACTATTTTGGTGCAATGCGCCAGGTGGTTGATTTTCAGAACGATTATCGCTCATTTGCCTTTGTGGTGAACTATCACGCATTGACCAGTATTTCAGATGGCGCACTCTTGAAAAAGCTCACCCTCGATGTGGCAATGGACTATCTTGCTATCGGTATTGACCCGAACAAAACGACACTCTTTCTCCAGTCAGACGTCCCCGAGGTAACCGAACTTGCATGGATTTTTAATAACCTCATTTCCGTTCCGTACCTGATGCGCGCGCATGCATACAAGGATGCTGAACAAAAAAACAAAGAGGTGAATGTGGGCGTGTTTGATTACCCTGTCCTTATGGCGGCTGATATCCTCATATATGGTACTGATGTCGTGCCAGTAGGGCAGGACCAAAAGCAACATATCGAGATTGCGCGCGATATTGCACAAAAATTCAATCACGTTTTTGGCGATACGTTCAAACTTCCTGAACCGATGATTCTCCCTGAAGTGAAAACCGTTATGGGTACCGATGGGCGCAAGATGAGCAAGAGTTGCGGCAATGTGATAGGACTCTTTGCTTCAGACGAGGAAATCAAAAAAGCAGTGATGAGTATTCCGACAGACTCGAAGGGAATTGAGGAACCAAAAGATCCCGCAACGTGCAACGTGTTTGCATTCCACGAACTTTTGAAAGCAGAAAATCTTGAGGACGTTCGTACGAGGTACCTTGCGGGCGGTATTGGCTACAAAGAATCAAAAGAAATTTTAATTGATAACCTTCGCGCATTTATCACACCCCTTCGTTCACGTCGTGAAGATATTGCACGCGACCCCGAGGCGGTACTTCGTATCTTGCGTGAAGGAGGTGAAGTTGCACGTGCCGAGGCACAGAAAATGATGCACGACGTGCGCGAGAAAGTTGGGTTACTGTTATCATTATAATTTTTTATATTTATATCATGGGAATGTTAGAAAAAATTGGGCAATGGGTAGAGGAAAAAGTTGATCCAGCTGAACATCACTTGGAAGTAACCAACAAGGCGCAAATGGAACTCATGATGGCGTTTGGTGAAGACAGAACAGGGGTATGGATTGATGCATATGCTCGCCGTTTCCGTGAGCTTATAGACGAGACGGGAAGTGATTTGTTTGACCGCCTAGCTGATAGCGAAACACACAATGATGCAATCGAAGAAGTAAAGAGAAAGTTATATCACTAAAATTATATGGAACGTACATACATTAAAGATCTCAAAAATCATATCGGAAAAGAAGTAACCATTGCTGGATGGATAGACGTTCGTCGTGACCAAGGGAAAATGGTTTTTTTTGATGTGCGTGATATGGATGGTCGGGTACAGGCGGTAGTTCTTCCTAATCATACTGAGGCACTTGCAGTAGCGCAACGTGTGCGCCCAGAGTGGGTGGTTAATGTTGTTGCGCAAGTAAATAAGCGCCCAGAACGGAACATAAAGTCCGATGTTTTTAACGGCGATATTGAACTTGAAGTTTTAAATATTGAGATATTGAATGAAGCACAAACGCCACCGATGGATGTGACGAGTGATGGACACGAGATCGGTGAAGAAGTGCGTCTTAAGTATCGCTACCTCGACCTTCGCCGTCCTCGCCTTCAGCGTAATATCCGTATGCGTCACGAGATCGTTCTCCATATTCGCAACTTTTTAGCAAAGCAAGGACTTATTGAAATCGAAACACCGATTCTTACAAAATCAACCCCCGAAGGTGCGCGCGATTATATCGTACCGTCTCGTATTGAACAGGGGAAATTTTATGCACTTCCGCAGTCGCCTCAGCAGTACAAGCAACTTCTCATGGTCGCCGGAATGGAACGCTATTTTCAGATAGCGCGCTGTATGCGCGACGAGGACACGCGTGGTGATCGCCAACCGGAGTTCACACAGCTTGATATGGAGCTTTCTTTTGTTGGACAAGAAGATATCATGGCACTCAATGAGAAGCTTTTGATTGAGATTGTGCAAACGCTCACTCCTGAGAAAAAAATTCAGACAATCCCGTTTCCTCGCATTACCTACAAAGAAGCGATGGAAAAATATGGGAACGATTGCCCAGACCTGCGTGAGGATAAAAACGATCCAAACCTTTTGGCGTTTTGTTGGGTTATTGACTTTCCATTTTTTGAAAAAGACAAACAGGGCGGCTGGACATTTACCCACAATCCATTTTCCGCACCAAAGCCTGAGTATGTTGAGCAACTTATGAGCAAGGAAAATATTGGTGATATTTTAGCGACCCAGTATGACATAGCTCTCAATGGGTTTGAAATTGGTGGGGGTAGTATCCGCAATCATCGTCCCGAAGCACTCATCAAGGTTTTGGAAATATTGGGACACACCGAGGAAAATATTCGTAAAAACTTTGGACATATGCTCGATGCGTTTTCATACGGCGCACCTCCGCACGGTGGTATCGCGTGGGGACTTGATCGTTTCATTACGCTCCTTATGGGTGAGCCAAATATTCGTGAGGTAATCGCCTTTCCAAAAACTGGCGAAGGTCGCGACCTGATGATGGATGCTCCGTCGGAGGTGAGTGGTGCACAGTTGCAGGAGTTGGGGATTACTATTGGTAAGAAAAAATAGAAAATTGCGCGAAACAAAATAATTTTATGAATATTTTCTTACTTAGTATCACAGACAATCTTCAAGAAGAATTAAGAAAGAGCCTTGGGGAAGAAATTGCAAAAAGAGGGAACACCGTCGCATATATTTCCTCAGCGCCACAGATAGGTAATCAACCGTATTATCTATCAATGATGAAAGATTATTCTCAAATCAGCGAAGATATAAAAGTGGATTATTTTGATCTGTCTAAAAATTTTTCAGATGAGAAACTAACAGAACTTCTTAATTATGGAGTGATTTATCTTTCAGGTGGTAATACCTATGTGTTTATGGATTCGGTGAGAAAAAGAAACATTTATCCAATTCTTGAAAAACATTTGAAAAATGGAGGATTGCTCATTGGAGCGAGTGCCGGTTCTATCATGGTAACGCCTTCAATCGATTTGGCTGGTCTTGAAGATAAAAATATTCCTAATCTCAAGGACACTACTGGTTTTGGTTTTGTCGATTTTGAATTTCATCCACATTTTAAAGAGGGTAACAATGAATATGTATCTACTTATGCAAGGGGCAAGCATAATGATTTATATGTTTGCAAGGACGGCGCTGGAATATTTTATTTAAACGGAGTAATAAAGTTAATGGGTGATGTTTTTAAGATGTAATGTGGCGGTTGATAATGTGGCGGTTGAACCGCCACATTATCGTTACACATAAATTCACATTGTAGCGTTGGGGGATTAAAGAGTATTATGTGTTAGAATAGCCCCAATGAATAAACTCAATATCTACATTGATGGGAATAATCTTTACCGTTCGGCAAAAGAGTTAGGCTATGAGATAGATTATAAAAAACTTAGAGGGTGGCTTCGACAAAAATACAACCCTACAAATGTTTATCTTTTTATAGGGCTTGTACCAAGCAGAACATCTTTTTATGAATATCTTCAGGAGTGTGGTTTTATTCTTGTTTTTAAGCAGACCATCTCATTTGAAGGAACAGTTAAGGGAAATTGTGATGCCGAGCTTGTACTCAAGACCGTATCGGATTTTTATACCAAAGTGTTTACTTCTTGTATTTTGGTGACAGGTGATGGTGATTTTGGGTGCTTAGTTGAGTTTCTTCAAGACAATAAAGTAATCAATCGAATTATATCTCCCGATGAAAAGAAATGCTCAATATTGTTAAAAAATAAAAATACGGAAATAACATTTTTGAATGCTCATTACCATAAGTTTTCTTCGGTTGCCCCAAAAGAAAAAGCCCCCAATGCAGACGTGTCTGCATAAGGGTCTTTCCCGTGGTGATGTTTATATTGTATACTATTTGTAGTAGGAAAGTCAATAGAATAGAATACTAGGAAGGTACCAGAAAGGTTCGACGAGGCTTCGCTTGCGTGGAGCAGGGAGCATTTGACGAAATATGAAAAAAAATAAAATTCAAAACTCAGTGATTGTCTACCATGCAAAAAACGGAGCGATTGAGCTTCGCGGGGATGTTCGCGCTGAAACGGTGTGGGCGACACAGGCGCAGATTGCGGAAGCTTTTGATGTAAATGTGCGTACTGTTAATGAACATATTAAAAATATTTACAGAACAGGTGAGTTGTCGGAGAAGGCAACTATCCGGAATTTCCGGATAGTTCAAAAAGAAGGCAGGCGTGAGGTGGAGCGCGATGTAACCCATTATAATCTTGATGCAGTCCTCTCGGTTGGTTATCGCGTGAATAGCAAAAAGGCAACTGCGTTTCGTCAGTGGGCGACCAAAACTCTGCGTCAACATATTACCAAAGGGTACACGCTCAATCCAAAGGTAATAAAGAACAACTATGCCGAGTTTCAAAAAGCGATAGAGAATATCAAGAGACTTTTACCTGCTGGGTCAAGCATAGACCATGCGAGCGTACTAGAACTCGTGTCAGTATTTGCAGATACGTGGCTCTCCCTTGACGCTTATGACAAAGATGCCCTCCAATCAAAAGGCGCGACTAAAAAACGCGTTGCAGTTACTGCGGAAAAACTCGTCAGTAGTATCGCAGATTTCAAATCAATACTCGTTGACAAAGGTGAAGCGACAGAAATCTTTGCGGTAGAAAGAAGTGTAGGCGCCATCTCCGGCATCGTGGGGAATGTTATGCAGTCTTTTGGAGGTAACGATCTTTATATTACCGTAGAAGAAAAAGCGGCGCATTTGATCTATTTCATCATCAAAAACCATCCGTTCGTTGACGGTAACAAGCGAAGTGGCGCATATGCGTTTGTATGGTTTTTACGTCAGGCTAAAATCCTTGATATCACCCGTATCACTCCGCCCGCACTTACAGCACTCACGCTTTTTATCGCCGAGAGTGATCCTGTGCATAAGGAAAAGATGATTCGACTTGTTCTGCAGTTACTTAAAAAGGGAAAATAGATTTTTATGACCCACGATTATCAAATAAAACTAGAGCAATTTGAGGGGCCACTCGAGCTTCTCCTCGACCTTATTGAAAAGCGTAAGTTGTTTATCAATGAGATTTCGCTTGCGCAGATTGCGGATGATTATGTGGCGCATTTGAAAAATTTTGAAAAGTTTCCCGTAGATTTTGTGTCGAACTTCCTCATGGTGGCGTCCACACTCATTCTCATAAAATCAAAATCGCTTCTCCCGACACTGAGTCTTACCCCCGAAGAAACACAAGACATTGCAGAACTCGAAGCACGTTTGAAAGAGTATCAGCGTATTCGCGAGCTTTCGCTCCACGTCAAAAAACTCTTTGGTGCCGATATGCTGTTTCCTAAAGGACAGACACGCTTGCGTGAGGCACTGTTTGTACCAAGCGAGGAAATCACCACGCCAAGCATTTTTTCTTCCATGTGGGATGTGATTGCACGTTTTCCTAAAAAAGTTTCGCTCCCGAAGGTGATGGTTAAAAAAGTTATTTCTATTGACGAAATGATGTCCCGTCTTACCGACCGCATTACGTCTAACCTTAAAATGAGTTTTCGTGAATTTGCGGGGGTAGGTAAGGCAGAAAAAGTTAATGTCATCGTAAGTTTTCTTGCAATGCTTGAGCTTGTGAAGCAGGGCGTCCTTGCTGTGACCCAACATGCACACGGTGATGATATTCATATGGAGACAGGGGTTTTAGAAACACCCAAATATGGGGAGTTTAATTCATAAATAACAACATATGCAGAACAAGGTACTCCTCATCATTGCGCAAAAAGGATTTCAGTCAAAAGAATATTTTGATACGAAGGACGTATTGCAAAATGAAGGAATTCACGTTGTTACGACTGCCCCTCTTCACGAAATGGCGTATTCTCATATGGGTGACGAAGTAATGCCCGACCTTGCCCTCTCAGACGTGCATATCACTGATTATGACGGTGTGTTTGCCATCGGTGGTCCTGGTGCTTTAGAATATTTAGATACTAACGAAACCGCGCGTATTTTTATAGAAGCGCATCAGACGGAAAATTATCCGTATGGTGCAATTTGTATTGCACCGCGCATTTTGGCAAAAGCAGGAGTTTTGAAAAATGTTCGTGCAACAGGATGGGATGATGATGGAAAACTGCAAGAAGCTTTTGATACCTATGGTGTAATTCGAGTAGAAGAGTCGGTCGTGGTAGACGGGGTGGTAGTGACCGCTAATGGCCCAGCTGCCGCACGTGATTTTGGTAAAAAAATTATAGAAGTACTTCAAAAAAATAATATATAATATATGGCAATAAAATACACAACAAGTGAAGAAAAAATTAGGTCATGGATAGAAGAATATGGTGGTGTGCCGGTACTCATGAAGGGTGTCGAAGAAAATGGAAAAGAATCAACTGAAATGATTCATATCGCTTTTGGTCCACTCCTTCCAGATATGGGAGAAATTGAGTGGGAGGAATTTTTTGAACGTATGCAAAATGAACAGCTTGCGCTTGAGTATGATGATGGCGCACCACGAGGACAGATTCCTGATTTTAAATTTATTGACCGTGACCGCGAGCTCGGGGAATTCTATCCAGAATCTGACCTCCCTGATTCTGGTGATCCTGATGTTCTTCGTAGTAACATTATTCCTGATAGCGATGGTGAATAATCCTTAATAATTCTTCATTTGCCGTAGAAAGATAGTGGCAGTTGTGATAAAATGAAAAAATGGATGATAAGTCAGATATTTCAGCACGTATAGAAGCGCTCTTATTTTACAAAGGAGAGCCCGTATCGGTGCGTTTTTTGGCTGAAACGCTCAAGGTTTCTGAAGAAATTGTGCGTGAGGCCCTTGTGTCCCTTGAGCACTCTTTTGATGGACGCGGAATCGTGCTGATGCGCATAGAGGACGAAATCATGCTTGGTACCGCACCCGAGATGGGGCAGATGATTGAAACGCTCGTTAAAGAGGAATTAAATAAAGACCTTGGTAGGGCGGGACTGGAAACATTGTCTATTGTTTTATATCGTGGGCCAATCGCGCGAAGCGAAATAAACTATATTCGTGGCGTAAATTCGAATCATATTCTGCGAGCACTTCTCGTGCGAGGGCTTATAGAAAAGGTGGAGGAGGGAGGTAAAGAGGGGGGGTCGCGTAGTACCGTATATCGTCCCACATTCGAACTTTTTTCATATATGGGGATACGTAGCGTAAAGGACTTACCTGAATATGAACAAGTGCATATGGCAATCGATACGTTTAAAGAAGAAGACAAAAAACAAACTGAAAATTATGAAGAAGAACCTGACAAAATTGACGATGCCGATAATGAAGCACAATAAACTTTTGTTGGTGCTTGGGGGTATGATGGCGTTTACCATAGGACTACATCAATTACTTTCTGTGGTCTATGTGGCACAAGCGGAAACACCTAAAAGAAAGACCTTTGCTTCTTTAGAAGTTGAATCGTTAAAAAATCCATTTAAAGAAATTATTTTTGGTGCCCGCGCGGTGTACGTATACGATCTTTTAGAAGATCGTGTTTTGTTTGCAAAAAATGAAGACGAGCGACTTCCTCTTGCGTCCATCACAAAACTTATGACAGCGCTTACCGCGCGAGATTATATGAACGAAAGTACGGTTGTGGTACTTTCGAAGGACGATTTGTCTACAGAGGGGGATTCTGGTCTTCTTACTGACGAACGTTGGCGCTTAGGAGATCTTTTACAAATGATGCTCCTTGTTTCTTCCAACGATGCGGCAACAGCTGTCGGACGTCTGGTAGGGAGTGGAGGACAAGATATTGAACCATCTATTGCGCAAGCACGGTTTGTGCAAATGATGAATAGTAAAGCTGATGAACTCGGTTTTGATTCATTTGAATTTTCGAATACCTCAGGTTTAGATATTAAAGAAATCGAAAATGAATCGGTGCTCGTACGACGCGCAGGTGGATTCGGTTCAGCACGCGATGTCGCGCAACTTGCTTCTGTACTGTGGAAAAAATATCCTAATATTTTTGAAATAACCGCACACAAGGATGCGCGTATTGTGTCACAAAGCGAAATCACTCATAGTCTTATCAATACCAACGAAATCACTGGCCATATTCCGGGACTGATGGCATCGAAAACAGGATATACTGATCTTGCGGGGGGAAATCTTGTTGTGATTTTTGATATTAGTATCGGACACCCCGTTGTTGCGGTGGTACTCGGTTCCACGCAGAAAGGGCGATTTGACGATATGGTAAATATCGCACGTACGGTAGTTTTACTGAATAACTAATGACAAAGAAAAATAAGAAAATTGATATTGTTTTGCTCGTCCTCGTTGCAATTCTTGCACTTGGGGGGCTTTTCATTTTTACGTCAGCGTCGTTTGGGCTTCTCGCACGCAAAGGATTCTCCCTCACGGATCTTTTATTTGATCAGGTGGTACTGGGTTTGATGTTGGGATGTGTTGTGCTGGTAGGAGCACTCTACACACCTCTCAAACTTATTCGTAAGTATGCTATTCATATTTTTATTATTTCAATTTTTTTGACGCTTTTGGTGTTTGTCCCCGGTGTTGGGTTTGAGCACGGTGGTGCCAAGCGCTGGATCTCGATTTTTGGCACCACCTCATTTCAGCCTTCTGAGGCGCTCAAGCTTGGTGTTGTAATTTACTTTGCTGCACTCCTCCCACTTTTTAAAGATCGTATTCGTACAGTTAAATACGCGCTCGGTTTGACGGGGATAGTCATTGTGCTGCCAGCAATTATTTTATTGCGTGAGCCAGACACAGGGACGCTCGCCGTACTTTTTGCAGCACTCTGTGCAATACTCCTTGCGTCGGGCACAAAAATTCGATATTTCTTTTTTCTCATTGTTATCTCTATTCTCGCAGTAGGAACCCTTGCGCTCGTGAAGCCATATGTTCGTGAGCGCGTGCTTACCTTTTTGGATCCTTCGCGTGATCCTCAGGGGGCGAGCTATCAGATTCAAAAGTCACTTATTGCTATTGGTTCAGGGGGAATCACTGGGCGTGGGTTTGGACAAAGTATTCAAAAATTTGGCTCACTTCCCGAGCCCACAGGAGACTCTATTTTTGCCGTAGCAGGAGAAGAATTTGGCTTTATTGGTGGTTCGCTCATTATTTTACTCTTTCTTTTGTTTGGGGTACGAGGCATTCAAATTGCATACCGAACTCCCGATATGTTCAGTGGACTTTTGGCCGTGGGAATTGTTATACTGATTGTATCGCAATCATTTGCAAATGTTGCGTCGATGCTCGGGCTTATTCCCTTGACGGGCGTGCCTCTGGTGTTTGTGAGTCATGGGGGAACAGCACTCTTGTTTGCGTTCCTAGAAATCGGCCTTCTTCTTAATATTTCTAAAACTTCTCAACAAAAATGAAAGTCCTCTTTACCGGTGGTGGCAGTGGCGGACATTTCTATCCGATAATTGCTGTCGCACAAAAATTGAATGCATTTCTTGAGCGTGAAAAAATTGCACGCGTGGAGCTTTACTATATGTCTACCGAGCCGTACAACGAGCGTCTGTTGTACAACAACAAAATAACATTCTTGCCCGTGTCCGCAGGGAAAATACGAACATATCCCTCGTTTAAAAACATCACTGATATTTTTGTGATGGTGGGGGGTGTTATGAAGGCATTTTTCAAAATGTTTTCTTTGTACCCCGATGTTGTTTTTAGTAAGGGAGGGTATGCAAGTTTCCCTGCGCTCGTAGCTGCACGTTTTTTTAGGATCCCCGTCATCCTCCACGAGTCTGATAGCGCACCGGGGCGCGTGAATGCGTGGGCAGGGAAGTTTGCACAGAAAATTGCAATTTCGTACCCAGAAGCATCCTCATATTTCCCCGAAGGACGCACGGCCCTTACCGGAAATCCAATTCGCGAGGAAATTCTTCGTCCTACCGGAAAGGATGGCTTTAAAGAGTTAGGCCTTGACCCCAATATTCCTGTCATTTTAATTTTAGGAGGTTCCCAGGGTGCTCAGAAGATAAACAGCAACATTGTGTCGCTAGCGTCACGATTGGTGGAAAAGTATCAAATCATTCACCAAGCGGGAGAAGCAAACGCTGTCGAAGTGCAGAATTTAGTGAACGGACTACTCACGGGAAGCGAAGGTGCGTCACGGTACCATGTTTACGGGTACCTTGATGCGTTTTCGATGAAGCTTGTAGCGGAAATATCGACTATAGTGATTTCTCGTGCGGGATCAGCAATTTTTGAAATTTCAGCGTGGAATCTACCGGCAATTCTTATTCCTATTACTAACTCAAATGCTGACCATCAGCGCAAAAATGCATTTGCCTATGCGCGTGCAGGCGGTGCAAATGTCATAGAGGAAACAAACCTTTCACCGAACATTCTCATGGCAGAAATTGAACGTTTGATGGGCGATACGGCGCGTCGTAATGAGATGAAAGAATCTGCGAAAAAGTTTACCCGCACAGATGCAGCAGAAAAAATCGCCGAGCAGATTACTATGGTGCTTATGCGTCATCAATCCTTACCATAATATTATGTCTACTATCGTCACACGTTTTGCTCCAAGTCCCACGGGACTCCTCCATGGCGGGACATACCGCACCGCGGTTTTTTCGTATTTGTTTGCGCGTAAAAACAAGGGAAGATTTATTGTGCGTATTGAGGATACTGATCGCGAACGCTCGAAAAAAGAATACGAGGATAATATTATGGACTCGCTTGCGTGGTTGGGGCTCGAGTATGACGCACAGTACCGACAGAGCGATCTCGTGGCAGGACACACGAAGGCACTTCAGAAGCTTATAGATACAGGAAATGCATATATCTCACGCGAAGAGGCAAAGGATGGTTCAGGTCAGATACGTGAACTCGTGCGATTTAAGAATCCCAACCAGCGTGTGACATTCCACGATAGTATTCGTGGGGATATAAGCTCTGACACCACCGACTTGGGAGATTTTGTTATTGCAAAACGTATTGATGAGCCACTCTTTCATCTTGCGGTCGTCGTTGACGATGCTTCAATGGGTGTGACGCATATCATCCGAGGAGAAGACCATATTTCAAATACGCCACGACAAATATTGCTCTATAACGCACTCGGGTATCCTGTACCTCAGTATGCACACTTGCCGTTAGTGGTTGACGAAAAACGAGCAAAGCTTTCCAAGCGTCGTGGCGCACAGGCAATTACGTACTATCGCGATCAGGGGTACCTTCCGGAAGCAATTCTTAACTTTCTTTCGTTGGTAGGGTGGAATCCGGGTACTGAACAGGAAATTTTTACCAAAGATGAACTCGTACAATCGTTTGACCTTGAACGCGTACAAAAGAGTGCGGGATTCTTCAATATTGAAAAATTAAATTGGACCAACAAGGAGCACATCAAACGACTTACTTTTGAAGAGCAGTGCGCGTATGTGGAACGATTTATGCCGTCGTCTATTACGACACTCCCGCACTACACACGCGAGGGACTTTTGCGCATCGTGCCACTTCTCATTGATCACATTACGCACTTCGGAGAAATTGCTACACTTGCAGAGAGGGGAGAGGTGGCGTACTATTTCGAGCACCCTACCTATCCTCGAGAAGGACTTTTCTGGAAGGATGACAAAGATGCCGAGCATACGCGTCAGAAACTTGACAAAGTGACAGAAATATTACAGAAAATTCCTTCAGATAATTTTACTGCCGAGACCATCAAGGACGCGCTCTGGGGGTATGCGAGTGAGGCAGGGAAGGGAAATGTGTTGTGGCCAATGCGATATGCACTTTCGGGGCGTGATAAATCACCAGATCCGTTCACATTGGCTGGTGTTCTGGGTAAAGACGTTACGCTCGAGCGTATCCTTCTTGCGCAGCAATTGCTTTCGACTACATCGTCATAGCACTATATGCGAACATTCTTTTTAAAATTATTTTTGTTTCTGATCATCGGATCACTTTCCTTGGGTGCGCATTCTTTTTTATATGCACAAACTGAAGGTGATTTGCGCGTAAAAATTTCTGAAACAGAGAATAAAATTAAAGAGATAGAACAAGAAATTATTCAGTACAAGAATGATCTAGAAAAAATTACTACACTCAAAAAATCTCTTAAAACACTTATTGCAGAACTGGATACCACGCGTAAAAAACTTGATGCGGAAATCCGTGTTACTTCAACCAAGGTAGATAGTACTGATCTTAAGATTCGAGAATTAAGCGGTAATATTTCGTTTAAAGAGGATGAAATATCAACACACGAAGCAGCACTCAATGAAGCAATACGCGAAGTATATGAACGCGATGAGCGCTCCTTAACTGAAATCGCACTTTCTAAGGAGTCATTTTCTGGCTTATGGGATGACCTTGAAGCTATGAGGCAGTTTAGCGATACCGTGCGTTTGAACACCGAAATATTGAAAGAACTTAAAATTGAACTCGAAGAGAAACAGGGTATTCGACAAAAGGAGAAAAATAAATTATTAGTACTGAAAGAGGAGTTAAGTGATCGTAAAAAGATTGCGGAAGATACTAAGAAGAAAAATGCGGCACTACTTGCGCAGACGAATAATAAAGAGTCAAACTACAACAAACTTCTCAAAGAAAAAATTGCGCTCAAAGATGCATTTGAAAAAGAATTGAGTGACTATGAATCTACGCTCAAGTTTATTCTTGATCCGTCCTCGATTCCTACGCGTGGTTCAAAAATATTCTCACCTCCGCTTGATAGTGTGTATATTACACAGAAATTTGGCAAGACAAGTGCGTCAGGACGACTCTATGTTTCTGGTACGCACAATGGGGTAGATTTTCGTGCAAGTCTTGGTACTCAGGTTAAAGCGATGGCAAAGGGTACCGTTGCGGGCGCGGGGAATACTGACTTGACATGCCCTGGGGCATCATTTGGAAAGTGGGTGCTCATACGATACGAAAATGGACTTGCGGCAACATTTGGTCACCTTTCTCAAATCAAGGTTGAGCAAGGGGACACAGTGAGCGCTGATACGATTATTGGATACAGTGGTAGTACGGGTTACTCTACTGGCCCACACCTTCACGTTTCAGTATACGCAAATGATGGAGTCGAGGTAAAGACGCTTCCTAGTAAGGCATGTAATGGGCGTATGTATACTATGCCAATGGCTGCAAAGAATGCGTACCTCGACTTGCTGGATTATATGTAATAGCGCACCACAAGTCCCGACCTTGGGAATTTCGGGTTAAGGTCGGGACTTGATATACTATAATTATGAAAAAAAATTTACATCGTGGAAGTACAAGTATTATCATTCTTGCTGTCGTAATTTTTGGAGCACTCATTTATTTTAATGTGGACTTGAGATCTGTCGTCGGGACCATTATGGCTAATCCAATATTTGAGAAAGTATGGAGTATTCTTACCACGGCATGGACAAGCTACCTCGTGCCACTCGGTGTCTATCTGATGAAAAGTATTGGGTTGTTTACATAAGGTACACTTCTATAAAATACCTTGTGCGACATTAGGACGCAAAAGATATATTGTGCGACATAGCCTATACAGAGACAGAAGTAATTCCCCTTCTTCTCTACTATCACAAAAAACCCCTTGAAACTTATAAAATAATAAGTTTCAAGGGGTCTATGGAGAGGTTGGGTTCTTATTCTCTTAGGTTTGTATTATGCGGATCGGCTCAAGGCGGATCAGCTACTAACAAACCGGAATTACCCTTTTATAAAAGGCTACATTGCCTTTTAACCTTGTCCATTTCGATTCGAGCGATTTAGCTTATACTCGCCCGATCTTCCTTTCTCTGAAGGTCGATGAAGTTGTTGAGTTCCTCCATCGTCTTCTCGAAGATGTGCTGATATATTATTTTCAAACTCTCAGCCATCTCCACCATATCTATTTTGAGGTCTTTTGCACCGTTGTGGACCTCTCTTTTTACGGTGGAAGGATTGATTGTAATCCCTTCTTTCTCATGTTTCTTCATCATGAAGAGTACCGCTATTTCACCAAGTCTTTTCTCTGTAATACCCGACATACGACTACCTCCTTTTTTTGAAACTCTCATTACCCTCACATAGGGCTTTTGATTGATGGCCTTCCCATCAATATGTTAAGTATAGCACGATTTCAGATGATTTGTCAAGTAGCGCCTTATTTTTAATATTGTATATTGTGCGACGTTGCCTATATTCTTATATACCCATCCCTACTCTCGTTCAAGGTGATTATGAAAGTCTTTCAAGGGGCAGTTGTTATGCTTATGAGGTAAGGCTTTACAGTACTTTCTGCCATATTCAATGAGGAGATATGATATTTTTGCCCAGTCCTTTTTAGGAATAAGCTTCATAAGATCACGTTCTATGATTATAGGGTTTTTTGACGTAGTAAGCCCCAGAAGCCCCGAAAGCCTCCGTACGTGCGTATCCACTGCTATCCCCTCTATTACACCATAGGCACGTCCTAGGACGATATTTGCGGTCTTGCGGGCTACTCCAGGGAGCGTAAGGATTTCGTCCATAGTACGTGGTACGGTGCCATTATGTTTCGTTTTTAGTATTTTTGCCGTCCTTAGGATATTCTTGGTCTTCACATGGTAAAACCCCGTGGAGTAGATATCACGTTCAAATGTGCGCGTCGTAGCACGTGCATAATCATCAAGTGTGCGATACTTCATAAAAAGTTTTTCAGTCACCTCATTCA
>CAYHML010000006.1:0-14802 GCA_964357675.1 uncultured Candidatus Saccharibacteria bacterium
GTGTACGGCACTTTCTAACACGGCTTCGTACAATGCTTTTCCGACATGTGGAGCGTTGAGCTGTAACGCAGGGTATAGACTATCCGGCTCTGGAGCGAGCGCGACCTGTGTTGCTAACCCTGGAGCGGCGATGTTGCCAGTTTGCAACGCAGGATATAAGTTGTCCGCCACTCTTAGCTGTGTTCCTGTTGCTGTCCCTATTCCTGTTACTACCACAATCCCTGGGTGTACGCCTGGGGCGCTTTACAGTGTAACAACAGGTCAGTCTTGTAATTATACGACAGTTCCACCTTCCACTAATGTTACACAAGAGCATGGAACATCTGTTTTGGCCCAGTCTGCTATCTTTGGAAAGAATTTATCGATAGGTATGCGATCTGCTGATGTGCGTCGCCTGCAGACTCTCCTTGCCTCTGATAAAGAGATATATCCGGAGGGGATTGTTAGTGGTTTGTATGGCCCACTTACTAAAAAGGCGGTTGGGAAATTCCAAATAAAGTATGGTGTTGTTTTGTCATCAAGGTCGAGAGGATATGGCAATGTAGGGCCTATGACCCGAGCAAAATTGCAGAAAGTTTTTGGTAATTAAAGCCCTATTTTAATTTCGTGTTCTGAAGAATACAAAAAATCACCCAGTCTACTTAATGGACTGGGTGATTTTTTGTATTTTCTATGGTCTCGTGTTTAAGCGAGTTTTTTTGATATCATTCCACTCCTTTCAGTTTCGCGCGAATCTCTTTTAAGATGGAAGCGCGTACCGCTTTGTTTTCGTTGTCTGCGAGGAATTGGCACGCTGAATCATAACCACGTCCAATTTTTACCTCGCCGTAAGTGTATGATGAACCAGATTTTTGTAGAATTTCAAACTTTTCACCGAGCCCGAGAATTTCGCCTTCTTGCGAGATACCTTTATTGTACAAGAGGTCAAATTCTGCTTGTTTGAATGGTGCAGCGACTTTGTTTTTCACCACCTTTACCTTGATGCGTCCGCCAATGACATCCTCACCTTTCTTAATTTGCGCAATACGACGGATGTCGAGACGAACTGATGTGTAGAATTTGAGCGCTTTACCGCCCGGAGTTGTTTCAGGGTTGCCAAACATTACGCCAATTTGCATACGGATTTGGTTGATGAAAATAACAATTGTTTTTGATTTGTCGACGATAGCAGTGAGTTTTCGAAGTGCTTGCGACATTAAGCGTGCTTGCTTGCCGACGTGGTGCGCGCCCATATCACCTTCTATTTCATCTTTTGGCGTAAGTGCAGCAACAGAGTCAATGACGATAACATCGATCTTTCCAGAATGAACGAGAGATTCGGTAATTTCGAGTGCTTGTTCACCCGTGGCGGGTTGAGAAATGAGCAAGTTGTCGATGTTAACGCCAAGTTTATGTGCATAGTCGGGGTCCATGGCGTGTTCTGCATCAACAAATGCGCAGATACCACCCATCTTTTGTGCTTCTGCGACGACATGAAGTGCGAGCGTGGTTTTTCCGGATGATTCTGGTCCAAAGATTTCAATAATACGTCCACGAGGAAGTCCGCCGACACCGAGCGCGTAGTCGAGGCCGATTGATCCTGTAGGAATGGCGTCTATCCCAACCTTTGGCTTATCGCCAAGCTTCATAATAGAACCTTCGCCAAACTTCGCTTGAATGGCTTTGATAGTGTCCTCAATATTCGAGTTCATTCCTTTTGGTTCCTTGGGAGCTTTTTTTGCTAGTGCCATAAGTATATATGTTACATTATTAATTTTCCTCAGTTGACGTTGCGGTAGATGTTGCTGTTTCTGATGCTCCTGCTGTGACAATTTCGGTCGTCGTGCTGGTGCTTGTAGATGTTGCCGTTTTTATTACCAGTATCATCTCTATTGTCTCAGTACTCGTACGCCCATACCGATCCCGAGCTTCAAAGGTCATTATATTATACCCCGAGGACAGGAGCAATTGTTCGGTAAAGTTACCTTCGAGGTCAATGGTTGTTGTGGCGTTATTGATAAAAAAGAGATTTCCTCTGAGTACCCTTCCGGCAACGGCAATCATTGGTGTGGTGGTTGCGTACCCGGTTTGTGGGGTCGTGATATCAATACGGGGCCCACGCAAGACATCTTTTAGTGCGAAGAATGAATACCCTACCACCATAAATATACCGAGTATCGTGAGTATTCTAATGATAAGATTTCGGGAGAGCATATGATTGGTGTCTTATCCTTATATATTAGATTCTATCCGTCTCTCCCCCTACTTTTATGAGGACTTGGCGTGGTTTTGCACCGTCACCTGGCCCAATGACGTTTCGGTCCTCCAGCATATCCATAAGGCGTGCGGCGCGTGCGTAGCCGACTTTGAGACGCCGTTGAAGATAGGAGGTCGATGCTTTGCCTGCTTCAATGACGATAATGCGTGCATCTTCATACAAATCGTCATCGTCGCCATTGTCGTCATCAAGAGTTGCTTCAAAAAGCGGGTCTCGATCGGTACTAATAGAACCTTGCGAGAAATTGATTTCGTCAGGAAGTTTTTCGGTTTCGAGGCCTGCAAGATATTTCACAACAGACTTCACCTCCCCTTCGGACATAAAGGCAGATTGAATACGGGTTGGTTTTGACATTTCTCCTGAGATGTAGAGCATATCGCCAGCACCGAGAAGTTTCTCTGCGCCTGAAGCGTCGAGGATAGTGCGTGAGTCTATCTGTGAGGCAACCTGAAGGGCAACACGGGCAGGAACGTTGGCTTTGATGAGACCGGTGATGACGTTCACCGAAGGACGCTGGGTGGACAGAATGAGATGAATACCGACGGCGCGACTCATTTGCGCGAGACGGACGACGGCGCTTTCAAGTTCGCGAGGATAACTCTGCATAATGTCGGCAAGCTCGTCTAGGACAATGACAATGTACGGCATTCTCTCCGGCATCGTCGCATCCGCATCTTCTTCCGTATCTGCTTTCGACTTTCGACTTTCGACTTTCGACTTTATCGCCGGTTCGAGAACATTCTTGTGGTATGAACTAATGTCGCGCACAGACTCTGCTTCGAGAATATTGTAGCGACGATCCATTTCCTTTGCTGCCCACTTGAGGGCAAGGATTGCTTTCTTCGCATCTGTGATGACGGGGGTAAGGAGGTGGGGAATCTTGTTGTAGAGGGTCAGCTCTACACGCTTTGGATCAATCATAATGAAGCGAAGATTTTCGGGTGCGTTTCGGTAGAGGAGCGAGTTTACGATGGCGTGAATCGTTACCGATTTACCCGAACCCGTAGCGCCAGCGATGAGTACGTGGGGCATTTTTGCGAGGTCCGCATAATAGAGTTTTCCAGAGACGCCACGACCAAGAGCGAGGAGGAGTGGTTTTGGTGATTCACGATATTCATCAGACGAAAAAAGTGTTCGCAGGCCGACGATGGTTTTCGTGGAATTTGGAACTTCGATACCGACGAGCGATTGTCCAGGGATCGGTGCTTCTATACGAATAGGGTGTGCGGCGAGTGCATACGAGAGCTCACTCTGCAGTCCCACGATGCGTGAAAGTTTTACCCCCTCGGCAGGCTTGAGTGCGTATCTTGTTACTGATGGACCGATGGAAACTTCATCCATCTCGACGGTGATACCGTACTGTCCGAGTGTTCGCTTGATGATGTTTGCATTCGCTTTGATGTCGCCAACACCGGGCTTACCACGGTCGACTTCAAGAAGTGAAAGTGGGGGAGGTGTGTAGCTTGTTCCGGAGAGTTCTTTGAAAGAAATTCCACCACCAAGTCCATCAGTTTTTTTGTCATTAATTTTTGTAATTGCGTGCGCAAGTTTTGATTGTTTTGGCTCCTCTTCTTTTGAGGGAAAGGGAAGGGTTGGTGTTTCTTCTGGAATGTCGATGACGATATCTTCGTCTTCCTTTTCTTCTGTATCACCTTCGCGTTTTATACAAAAGCGAAGTGAAGAAAAATTTGGGCGCGTATTGAACATGACGATTAACGAGATGAGGAGAAAAGAGAGGAGGAGAATTACCGTAATGTAGACATCAAAGAGTGCTACAAGGGGCGTAGAAATCGCCCACCCAATGATTCCTGCTGCGTCGTTGCCGGAGAAAATATTGATGAGACCAAGTGATGAAAAGAGAAACAAAAATGCACCGACGAAAGAGGTCGTTGCGATGCTCGGACGTGTACTACGAAAGAGGGAAATACTGAGAAGAAAAAAGAGGGTAGGGAGGATAAAATATCCGACACCAAAGAGATAGTCGAGCCCACCGTAAAGTGTCTGCCCAAAGATCCCTGCCTTCCCAAAAGGAGCAGAAGAAAGTGCGATACCAAGTACCAAAAAAATAATAGCGAATACTGTATGACGAATCTCGTCTGCGAGCCCATTCATAAAAGAGAATGGTTTAAGTGAAGTATCCTTTTTTACGTCTCGTGATGATTTACCTTTTTGTTTTTTAAAAGAATTTCCTTTCTTGTCTTCTGTGTTTGCCATAAGATACTATTTTTATAGTGTATCAAAAAAAACACTATAAAACAAAGGCTTTTATATATAAGAGACATATATAAAGGACAAAAAATCGCTTGACTTTATACCCCGCTGTCCTTTATAATAAGAAAAGAATAAATGTCCGATAAGGATATACACTCAGTATTGTAAAGGACACATAAAGGACAATAGATAAGTAACAAGCATTTCGTTTTAAAATAAAAAAGACATTGAATATAGGATTTTAATATAGACGTTATTCTTACTCATAGAAATCGAAAAAGAGATTTTTTTAATCAACCCACCGATGCCTCCTAAAGGACATAACTTACAAAATCAAGGTCATCCACTCACCCCACATAAGGGGTCCTTTTTGAATTCTGGGAGTACGGATTCTTTTGCAATCTCCCTCGCAAAAAAATGTGAACGTCTCGCAACTGCTGAATATTTGGTGACGAGTTTCTTGTCGGACGCAGAGCCACTCAAAGCACGCCTCCGTGTCCTCTCGCTTGATCTCGTACGTGATGCATCTCTCGTGAGATTTGGTTCAGTTGTAAGTGAGTTTGGTGCTTTTGAAACCCTCCGCGCTAATATCAGCGAAACGCTCTCTCTTCTTGAGCTCGCCTTCATTAATGGCCTTGTTTCTGAGATGAATTTTTCAATCCTCAAGCGCGAGTACGTTCACCTCCGCGACACTATTGAGGTAAAAAAAGTTTCTCGAGAATCACGCTCAGATACGGCACTTGGGGATAACTTTTTTGAACGTGAGCAGACGATGCGCACTACACAAGGAATGACACATTCCCCAGCTTCTTTAAAAATGCCATTCGTAAGCAGAGAAAATGTAAATGATGCATCATATCCTATTGGGCATTCTAAAGGACAAGCTGTGGTAAAAAATACTCAAAAGTCCGATAGAAAAGTAGCGCCACCTACACCATATGTATCGACAGTAAAGAAGCAGACTACTGCACCTACTTCATCTCCTAGTGCACGTATCGATGTTGCGCGAGAGGCACGTCATGCACGTATTCTTAAACTCGTGAAAGACAAGCGCGAGGTGGCTATAAAGGACATCGTTGAGCATTTTTCCGAGCTCTCCGAGAAGACGATCCAGCGCGAGCTTCTGTCCTTTATTGAATCTGGTGTTCTGAAAAAAACAGGAGACCGTAGATGGTCCCGATATTCCATCGCTTAGGAGGCTGTCCTTTAGGTGAAGTATAAGACGGAATGCCAAGGACCGACCTTGGGGAGAGGTGTATTAAGGTCGGTCCTTGGCATTTTGGAAACTTGTTTTTTGACCCCTTTTGTGCTATATTGTATATATGTATATTGCCGTTGTGGATAACCTGCTTTGCAAGTTATGAACACGCGATATATAATAAATTCTAAGTTCGGCGGGCAGAGAAATCTGTGCGCTGAATTTAAGCGTAATGAATCTTTTGTTGAGTGGTATGTACACAATATGTATCACGCGAGACAATATATTAAGCACAACCTCGCAGTATCGCAAGTACGATGAACGACGAGGAAGATCATTGAAAATTAGACCCGTTGCGAAACAAGCTTTCGGATGATTCCTGTAAAATTTTGAGAGGGAAAATATTTCACAAGGATGAGCTGTACACACGTACCGCGAATCCTGAGAAATATTTTACCGCCAAAATTTTACGGAAGGAGACGAATCTGTTGTTTTGAAACGGGTCGTAATAGAAGGTACATCTCAGAAAATGGTGTGCTTTCAGTTTGTCTATACTATCGTCTCTTACGTCTTCTATTATGGTGTGGGAGGCGGTAGTGTGAGTTCAATGATTTTTTCTCGCGGTCGAAACCCGATCGTACGACTGAAAGATTATTTAATAGAACGTGTCCGCTTTCCCCCTGGGGGAAGAGGCGTCAAAAAATTTGCTTTCCCTTGGTTCGCCGTAGCTCACGCGAAGGCGACCCTTCTTTGGTTCGCCGTACTTTGTGTAAAGGCGACCTTTCCCTTGACGCTTCCTCCCCCGAAAGGGGAAAGCAAACGCGTAAGTTCTCTGAGCACTTTATTAGCATTATTAGTTATTAACGCTCAAAACTTACGTGCAAAAGATTTTGCATCTCGAATAAAAACAAGATGTTGAATTCTGAATTATAAATTATGAATAGAAAATCAATCGCAGTGATCGTTGGATTGGTTGCAGGTATCGCTTTTGCTGGAACAGCAATGGCAGCAACTTTCTCAACGAACCTAAAATTGGGAGCAACTGGACAGGACGTAAAAGACCTTCAAGTTCTTCTCAACTCAGATTCAGCAACTCAGGTTGCTGCATCAGGAGTTGGTTCTCTTGGTAATGAGACTACCTACTTTGGTGGTCTTACCAAGGCAGCCGTTATCAAGTTTCAGAATAAATATGCTTCAGAAGTTCTTTCACCAATTGGTTTGACCAGTGGTACAGGCTTCGTAGGAGCATTGACTCGTGCAAAGCTCAATACTATGGGCGGTGTCACGACAACCCCTCCTTCAACGACAGTAGGTTGTGCACCGGGCGCGCTTTACAGTTCAGTAACTGGACAGCCTTGCTCGACGACAACTCCTCCTGCAACGACGACAGGTACGGACTTGGCAGTAACCCTTTCCTCTGATTCTCCTGCAACTGGCGGAGCAATCGTAGCAGGACAGGCAATTGCTGACCTCGCACACTTCACCTTCAAGAACAACACCTCTTCAGAGGCAAAGGTTACGAAGGTAGTGTTGAACCGCACAGGGATCTCAAATGATACTGCGTTAACAAACGTATACCTTTACGATGGCGTAAGGCGCGTTTCTGACTCAGCATCAGTAGCAAGCGGAGTAATCTCATTCAATGACACAGCAGGTTTGTTTGCAGTAGGTGCAGGCGCATCAAAGAACATTTCAGTTCGCGCCGACATCGATGCATCAGTTGCTGGTCAGATCGTGGGAGTTTCCCTTGCATCAGTAACTTCAACAGTAAATGCTTCAGGTTCGTTCCCAATCATGGGCGGTTATCAGAGCATCGCAACGGCAACGTTGGGAACGCTTAATTTCAACACGACCACGACTCCTTCAGCAACAACTGTTGATCCACAGAACGATTACATCGTATGGCAGAACACTGTTACGGTAGGTACACATGCACTTAACCTTAAGTCATTGACCCTCCGCAACATCGGTTCTATCAGTACTGGTGATCTCAAGAACTTCCGCCTCTATGTAGACGGAGCGCTTCTTTCAACAGTAGAGAATCTTGACTCAAACGGTTACGTAACCTTCGATCTCTCTGCAAGCGCAAAGAGAATGGAGACTGGTAGTCGCATCATCAAGGTTATTGCTGATATCGCGGGTGGCTCAACACGCACCTTCATGATGTCACTTCGTCATGCAGGAGATATTGCAGCTTATGACGCTGACCTCAACCAACCGGTTTTGGCAACGGCAAACAGCACAACATTCTCAGCTCGTAGCGCAACCTCAGCAACCATCAATGGTGGTTCTGTAACAGCTGCTAAGAACACTGCTTCACCTTCAAGCAACATCGCTGTAGGTTCAACCAATGTTAAATTGGCAACCTTCGACCTTCGCGCATCAGGTGAGAATGTAAAGATTGATAACTTGAACATCCAGGCTGATACATCAGTACAAAATGGTGGTCTCGACAATGCAAAGGTATTCTTCAATGGCGCTCAGGTAGGTTCTACCAAGGATCTTTCTGAAGGTGCTTCAACGAACTTCACCTTTGGTTCAAGTCTTGTTATTAACGCAGGTACAACTGGTGTTATCGACATCTATGCAGATGCAAAGACGTCAACATCAACGAACCTCGTAAATACAGAGACTATATTGATTACCTTGAATGCTGGTACTACAGGAAACGCACAGGGAACTGTTTCGCTTAGTTCTTTAACGGTTCCTTCATCAGCAGTTGTAGCTAATACGATCACTGTTTCATCATCATCACTTTCCGCAACCAAATACTCTGGTTATGGTAATCAGACGATGGTAGCAGGTCGTACAAATTCAAAGATTGGTTCATTCGTACTTTCAACAGGTGCTTCAGAAGGAGCAAATGTTGACACCGTTACGGTAGCTCTCTCTGCAACAGAGGCAGCAAGTATTACGAACTTGATGCTCAAAGATCAGGTTACTGGCGCACAGATCGGTACTACAAAAGGTACTCCTGGTACGTCAAACGCATTCACGATGAATGTTGCAATCCCTGCATCAGGCTCAAAGGTTGTTGATATCTACGCTGACATCTTGTCAGGAGTTGGTATCGGCGCTATCGCAGCAGATGTAACTGCATCAGGTACAGGTACGCTTGGTTCTGCAGTAACTGCTTCATCAGTTACTCTCCAGACCATCACGATCGGCAGTGGCACATTGTCACTCGCTGTATCAGCAGCAAACCCTGCATCAGTAAATGCAACCGCAGGTTCTTCAAAGGTTAAGGTTGGTCAGTTCCGCTTTAGCGCAACAAACAACTCGTACACCGTTGAGGAAATCAAGGTCATTGTTTCAAACAATGCAGCAACCTCTACTACAGGCGTAACGCTTGAGTATAAGGATGCTACAGGTGCAACCAAGACTGCATTCCAGACTCTTACAACCGGTACAGAGGCAAATGCAACAGCAACCTTTACTGGTTTGAGTTTGTACGTTCCTAGCTCAGGTGATGATTCACTCCTCGATGTATTTGTAGGTATTCCTACGATTGCATCAGGTGCAGCATCAGGTGCAGCTATTACCGCAACTATCGATTACAACGAAGGATTCAAGGCAACACCTAACGGTCTTACCCCAATCACTACATGGACCAGCGCATCTGCTGACGCTATAAGCAGCGCTTCAACAGGTTACGGTACGGTTTATGTAAGGAAGACGATTCCTACGTTCACAAAGGTTGCTTCAGGTGTTACTACTCCTACAACAGGACAGGCACTCTACAAGTTTAATGTCACCGCGGACACCGCAGGCGCAGTTGAAATCAAGAAGATTTCACTCGCTGTTGCTACCTCCACGATGAATGTAGCTGCATTCTCTTTGTACGAAATTGGTAACTCAACTGCAATCAACACGACAGCAGCAGAAGTTGATTCAAATGGTTGGGTGATCTTCTACGCAGGTACCTCGGCTAACAACACCGTTATCCAGGTTGGCGCAGGAAGCACAAAGAGCTTTGAAGTTAAGGGTACTGTTACCAACTGGGGTGCCGCAGGCGATAGCTTAACCATTAGCTTCGCTGAGGATACTGCAGCTGAAGTAACCGCAACATCAGTTAGCCATCCAGGAGAACTTGTATGGTCAGATCGCTCAGCAACCAGCCACACCACGATCACAGCAGACTGGATCAATGGTTACTTGGTTAAGAACTTCAGCGATGATGTTCAGAGCTACTCTTTCTAACTAGCTTAGAAGACAATAGTTGAAAAAGGTGAATGTACTAGTTTGAAGGTCTTGAAAAGGTATGCACGAATTCATAATAGGTTGATCTCCTCCTCGAGTATTCCTCAGGAGGGTATGCCCAAAACGAATTTACCGCATTCTTTAGACAGATAATAAAGACTAAAACGTTCTCCTGTGGATAATGGCAGTGTAAGCAGTCACTTTATGTGGGTAAAGGCAGTGTAAGATGCCACTATTCACGATAATGACTGTGTAAGATGTCGTTATTCACCAACGCAAAACAGCAAAAAACCACCCCCATCTTCGGATGCCGGGTGGTTTTTTGTTGTACGTACCTCGTTCATTTCTTGCCAACCAAGGCCCGCCCTTGGATAATCATTACCCGTGAAGGACTGTCCTCCGTAGTCTTTATGTTATAATATCCGTGAAGGACAGTCCTTCGTAACTTAATCTATCAATATGCGTAGAAATTTTGCTTTCTCTGTGGATGAGTTTTATCACATTTACAATAGAGGCACCGACAAGAGAGTTATCTTTACTGATATTAATGACCATAATCGTTTTGTCCTGCTTCTTCGTCTGTGTAATAGTGCAACACAAGTTGATATAAGTCATAAGCTCCGTGAAGGACTGTCCTTCACGGAGCTTATGACTATTGATGTTTCTGACAGACTGGTGGACATTGGTGCTTATTGCCTCATGCCAAACCACTTCCATCTTATTGTGAGAGAAAATCAAGAGGGCGGAATAAGTAGATTTATGAAAAAATTACTCACTGCATATTCCATGTACTTCAATAAAAAACACAAGAGAACAGGCGGTCTTTTCGAGGGTCCGTTTAAGGCAAAGCATGCTGATACAGATGAGTATTTAAAGTATCTTTTTGCCTATATTCACTTGAATCCAGTGAAGATAATTGACCCAGAATGGAAAGAAAATGGTATTACGGACCGTGGAAAAGCGAAGGAATATCTTTCAGAATATGGCTTTTCGAGCTATTTAGACTATATGAGTGATACAAAGAGGGAAGAAGGGGTTATTCTTAGCAAACAAGCATTTCCCGAGTATTTTACCGATATTAAGGAATTTGATGAGTTTATAAATGAGTGGATGGATTACCAAAATGTTGCTATTGTGGGCGAAAAGCCTATAATTAAGGGCATATGAATACATTTTTAAATTTTGTAAAATCTAGGAGGTTTTTGGTGGTTGTGGGGATCGTGGTGGCAGTCCTCGTGGTGGTTGGGTATGGATATCCTGCGTATAAAGGATGGAGCGGGAGGAAGGGAGTTGAAAATCTAGTTAAGGCCTTAGAGCAGGCAGAAAAAGAGGATTATAAGCTGGCATTGGCAGATACATATGGTGGTAAGACACCACAAGAGACGCTAGATATGTTTATTAAAGCAGTAGAGGAGGGTGATTATGAGTTGGCAAGTAAATATTTTATTATCCCGAAGCAGGAGGAATGGGAAGTGGAATTACTAGAGATAAATAAAGTAGATAAAATAAATGTATTTATTGAGCCTATAAAGAAGGAAAGGTCTGTCAAAGGAATCCTTTCTAAAGATGAAGATAGTTATTCGATTTATGGTCAACATGTCATTAATTTCTTGAAATACCCTAGTGGTAATTGGAAAATAGAAGATTTTTAATGCAAAAATTATTTTTGAGGATACTAGCCTTCTTTGTAATACCTGCTTTTATGGTTGGTGTTATATTTTTATTTCCTCAAAATAGCAAAAGTTATGATGATCAAACTACTCATCCTGGGTTAACTGATGAAATAGTGGATTTCTATAATCTATCTTTTGATAATAAGTTAACCGATGAAGAAAAGGAATGGATTGTTCAGGGGGCAATCGATGAAGATACGCCACCACGGTGGATAAATCATTTTTATGATCCTGTAAATAAGGTTGGCTGGTCTGGTGAAAACACAGGTATATGGCCTACAATGTTAGTCCAATATTTTTCTGATAATATTCTTTCTTCTCGTGAGCCAGTAAATTCGTTGTCTTGGCTACACGCTCAGGATCAGCAAGCTGGGTACGGTCAATATAAGGGTAATAGAACGTGGGAGCGAGCCATCCATGAAGCAGTAAATGGTAATAAAGAGGAAGCGTACTATACGCTCGGTTTCATTTTGCATTTGATTGAAGATGCCACTGTGCCAGACCATACAAGAAACGATACACATGCGCATGAATTGAGGTTTATGACCGGTGATTATGGAAGCCCATACGAGGAATTTTCCAAGCAATTTACTAGAAGCAATCTCAATATTGCTAAAGAACTGAAAAAGAACGGTGATCAGCCAGTTATAAAGTCTTCCGTAGACGAATATTTGATAGCACTTGCTATATATTCTAATAAATATTTTTTCTCGAAAGATACGATAAATAATGAAACATACGTCACTCCTGATATTAAGAATATAAAAATAGAGAATGGATATGGATATATAAGAGATGAAAATAAAGAATATTTTCCTGCCGTCCTAGTTAAGGAGAGGTGGAGTAAGGGCATAAAAGATTATGAAATTTCTTATTTGTTAGAAAAAAGTGATTTACCATATAATATAATTCTTCAATCTTATTTCTCCCGCCTTTCTCGCCAAGCTGTATTAAATGGCGCCGGTGTTATCAATCTGTTTGAGCAAGAAGTTGCTAAGGCAGAAAAAGAGAAATTACAAGCATTACCTAAAGAAAGCTCGTCAGTTTTTTCTATTACTGGCAGAATTTATCAAGCTAAAAATTTTGTATTCAATACTTTAGACACCGTCAGTAATACCCTCAGCGCTGCATACGATAGTGCAAAGATAACTGTTAATAAAATAGGGACTAGTGTAGGAATTTTTGCAGATAACACCTTAAATTTTATTTCCGACAGTATCTCCACCATCAGTAATACTCTCAGCTCTGCCTACAACAGTGCGAAAACGGCGATTTCAAGCGTTGTAAAAATTAATGTTACGAGGCCTGTTGGCGATTTTGCCACCAATAGCCAAACTGCGTCGCTGTTGGATGCGGTAAGTGATAATAAGGTGGTGGTGGAGAGGCCGGTGTTGGTGAACAATACTGTCCAGGGAGAGTCCTTGGATGGGGTGACGTCTGGTGTATCTTCTGGAACTGTTGCAACTCCTACGCCTAACACTATCCAAAGCCTGACTTTGGATAATACGAATCAGTCAATTATTGCACAGACACCTGTTTTTGTGAGTGGGGCAATGCCTATTATTGCGGTACCTGCGCCAGTAATTACATCACAATCACAAACAACGCAGGTTGTAGAACAGGAGGTACTATCAGTAGTTCAAAATCCAGCAGCTGAGGTACCAGCAACAACCACACCAGAAATTGTCCTCGATACTACGTCGCCCATCATTACCATTTTGGGAGAGAATCCAATAAACGTGCTTGTGGGCGGACAGTATGTTGATCTTGGTGCTACGGCACTTGATGACGTTGATGGTTCAAGAATCGTAACTGCATCTTCATCGGTTAACGTGTTTACGGAAGGGGATTACTCAATTTTGTATACTGCATCAGATCTTTCGGGGAATATTGCTCACGCGACGCGCACCGTGCAGGTGGTCCCTACGCTCGCAACGTTTTCTTTTTCCGATTTAAATAATAACGGCATCGCAGACAGTGATGAAGAGAATGTACTTGTCGACGCAAACAACGTTCTTCCTGCAGGAGAATATCGTTTTAATAATTTAACAATCGCAAGTAGTTCCACTCTGACGCTTCAAGGCGACCCGCTATCACTCGCTGATTTCAAGGGTGTAAAAATTGTTGCGCAAAATATTACCGTGGAAGTCGGTTCATTTATTTCCGCTGATTATCAAGGATACAAAACTGGTGGCCCCGGTTCTCCTTCGGCGCCTGCGTATCTTGCGGGGGCAAGCTATGGTGGTATAGGTACTGGCGGTGGCGTTCCTTCGTACGGAGATGCGCTTACACCAACCGAACTCGGAAGTAATGGTGGAGTATGTTGCGGTAATTATCAGGGTGGTGGTGGAGCGATGCACTTCATTGTCTCGGGCACTTTTTTGAATAATGGAACTGTTTCTGCTAACGGAAGTGGCTCATCGAGTGGTGGTAGTATTTATGGAGTGGTAGACACGCTTGCGGGATCAGGAATTTTTCAAGCAAACGGTGGAGCACATTCTGTTTCTTCTGTATATCATGGACGAGCTGGTGGTGGACGAACAGCTCTTTACTACCAAACATCTTCATTTAGCGGAGCATCGACCGCACTCGGCGGATGCAGTAGTTTAGGTATGGGATATACATATGAATGTGCAGGCAATGGCACCGCGGGACTGTTTGATACAAAAAATAATGATCTCTATATTTCTTCATCGTGGCGCTTTGGCGCGAGTGAAGGGCCGTTCAACTTTAATCGCATTGTTGTAACAAATGGCGCGCATGTGGAGGTAGAAGACGGCGTACAGCTTTCGGCGCACGAGCTTTCAATCGATAGCGCCTCAACTTTTTCAATAACAGGAAGTTCCGTGATCAGTATTCCTACAATATCAGTGGACGATAATTCAACACTGACTTTTTCTGGCAGAGAATCATTAACACTCGACACTCTTTCAGTAACAGGAAACTCAACAATTTCTGTAGCGCAGGGTTCGCCACTTTTCCTCCACGTACGCGACCTTACCGTTTCTGTTGATTCTAAAATTAGCCTTGATAGTAAAGGATATAGTGGTGGTACGGGGCCAGGAGCGCCCATTGAGTATTATGATGGTGCAAGTCACGGCGGTGTTGGGTATTACAATTCTGCGACTTCGACGTACGGCTCAATCACCGAGCCAGTTGATATGGGAAGTGGGGGGAATGGGCATCATTCATATGCGCAAGGTGGCGGAGCACTCAAAATAATCGCCGATGGTACATTTATTCTCGACGGTGCTGTGTCTGCG
>CAYHML010000007.1:0-13641 GCA_964357675.1 uncultured Candidatus Saccharibacteria bacterium
GTTGTTTGCTACCAAGACAGGACAAAAAAGTATTCTTGGACGCGGGGTGGCGATGCTCTCGAAAGCACTCTTGCCACTTCCTGATAAATATCACGGCCTTCAGGACGAGGAACTTCGCCTTCGTTTGCGCTACCTCGACATTCTCACAAACCCCGAACTTCGTGAGATGTTTGAACGCAAAGCAAAATTCTGGCAGACCATCCGCACATTTTTGATTGAAAAAGGTTTCTTGGAGGTTGAAACACCAACGCTCGAAGTTACGACGGGTGGTGCTGAGGCGCGTCCTTTTATGACGCATCACAATGATTTCGACCTCGATGTATTTATGCGTATTTCTGTTGGTGAACTTTGGCAAAAGCGATTAATGTCCGCGGGATTTCCTAAAACATTTGAAGTTGGTCGTGCGTATCGCAACGAAGGTTCATCACCCGATCATTTGCAGGAATTTACAAATTGCGAATTTTATATGGCGTACGCCAACTACGAGGACGGAATGAACCTTGTGCAAGAGTTGTACCGCACTATTGCGCGCGAAGTTTTTGGCACCACGACATTTACGACACGCGGGCATACCTTTGACCTTGCTGATAAGTGGAAGAAAATTGATTACCTAGAAGAGATTTTACGCCAAACCGGCATCAGTCTTGCTACCGCATCTGACGATGATATCAAAAGTAAACTTACCGAGCTCAAAGTAAAATACGAAGGCAACAACCGTGAACGTTTGACCGATACACTGTGGAAGTACTGCCGAAAAAATATCGCTGGTCCCGCATTTTTGGTAAATCATCCACTCCTCGTTGCGCCACTTGCAAAAAAGAATGCTGACGGCACGACGGCACAGGTCTTTCAGCCGATTCTTGCGGGTAGCGAAGTAGGGAAGGGGTACAGCGAGCTCAATGACCCACTTGATCAGAGAAAGCGTTTTGAAGTTCAGCAGGAACTTTTGGCAAAAGGAGATAAAGAAGCAATGATGGCCGATTGGGATTTTGTCGAAATGCTTGAACACGGAATGCCCCCAACATGTGGCTTTGGTTTTGGTGACCGATTGTTTGCTTTTCTTTCTGATAAACCACTTCGCGACACCCAAGCATTTCCTCTCGTGCGCCCAAAACAAGGGTAGTTATTTTCTGTGAGTGTGCTATAATTATTTTTAGATTTTTTTAGTTCAACTAGTAACTCTAAAAAAAGGAGGGTACGATGGGCCAAGAAGCAGATGTTATGCCGGTACTGAGAAATTTTAACAGGGAGCATGCGAAGCCCCTGGGTCAACGTCCTCATGATATGAACAGGAAAGATGTTCATAAGCTCTTTTTCGATGATACTCCCTTCGCCTTTGTCGGCGAGGAGGAGTAACGGTAACTACGTTTTATTATTTTTTTGTAAAAAGGCCCAGAGAAATCTGGGCCTTTTTTCTGTGTGGATGTGTGGATAACTTTTCTTGCAGAGTGGTACGAAGTGCTATAAAATGGTATATAAGTGGGATGAAGTGGTGTGTTCGAAAACACCGCATTCCTCTTCACTTTTTTGCCTATGCTTATCGGAGAATACATTCACACACTTGATCCAAAAAAGCGCCTCGCGCTTCCGTCCAAGTTTCGTAAGGAACTTGGCAAGAAAGTGGTCATCACGCGTGGATTAGACAACTGTCTTTTTGTATATCCTCTCAAGGCATGGCAAAAGGTGAGTGAAAAAATCGCACTCCTTCCTATGGGGCAAGCAGATACACGCGGGTTTGGGCGTTTTATGCTCGCAGGTGCTGTTGAAAGTGAAATAGATTCAATTGGTCGTATTTTGGTCCCCGATTTTTTGAAAACATTTGCAGGGTTCCAGACATCAGTAGCTGTTATTGGTGTCCATGATCGTGTTGAGTTGTGGGATGAAAAAGTATGGGGCGCGTATAAGGAGCGCATTGAAAAGCAAGCAGATGCGTTGGCCGAGAAATTAGGAGAGGTTGGGATATTGTAACCGTATGCATATCCCTGTTCTTTTACAAGAAACACTTGATGGACTCGTGCTACAGACCGGAGATCGTGTCTTTGAAGGGACCGTTGGTCTCGGTGGGCATAGCGAAGAAATTTGCAAAAAGATTGGCGCCGAGGGAGTGTATGTTGGTACTGACGAGGACGAAAACGCCCTCGCGCATACCGAGGAGCGTTTAGCTTCCTACCCCTGCAAGAAGATTTTTAAATTAGAAAATTTTAGAAATCTTGACCGCGTGCTCGACGAAGAAAGTATGCCTTTCGTTGATAAGATGCTTTTTGATATCGGTCTTTCCAATCTTCAGCTTGAGGAACCAGGGAGAGGATTTTCTTTCAAGCGCGACGAGCCACTTCGTATGACATTTCGTGTGAACCCGCGTGAGGACGACCTCACCGCACGCGAAATTGTCAACGAGTGGGGTGCAGATACCCTCACTGATATTTTTACAGGGTATGGAGAGGAACGATTTGCATGGCGTATTGCACAAGCAATTGTAACCGCACGCACGGCAAAACCTATCGAGACTACGGGAGAGCTTGCCGAGATTGTAAAAAATGCAGTGCCCGTATTTGCGCGATTCGGCAAGATTCACCCTGCAACCAAGGTGTTTCAAGCAATTCGCATTGCGACCAATGACGAACTGAATGCACTTCGTGATGGGCTCACGAAAGGGTTCACGCGCCTCGCACCGGGAGGACGCATGGCAGTCATTTCATTTCATAGTTTAGAAGACCGCATCGTGAAGAATTTTTTTAGAACGTGCGCGGATGAGGGAAGCGGTACTCTCGTTGTAAAGAAACCCATTACTCCAAGTGACGAAGAGCTCGAGCGAAATCCAAAATCCCGTAGTGCAAAATTGCGTATCATTGAAAAACTACCTACAACATCCTAATATATGACCACAAAAATTCTCGTCAACAATCTAGAAAGAAAGCTATTTTGGCTCCTTGTGGGATTTTTAGGATTGTCACTTTTTTTATATTTTTATTTTGTAATTTCCCTTACTGTGGCGGGCGTTACGCGTGACCGGGTCATTTCGCAAGCGCGTGAGATGACCGCAGAGGCAAGTATGCTTGAGCAAGAATATATGTATCTCCAGAACAGCGTTACGCTCGAGCACGCGAGCGACCTTGGTTTTAAAGAAGTCACGGCAAAATTTTCTCGCACGTCAAGCGATAAGGTTTCCCTAGCTCAATAATGAAGAATGGCACACTCAGAAACATTTGGTTCATTAATACGGGAATTCTTTTGTTAACCGTTGTTCTTATTGCTAAATTGGGCTATATCCAGATCGTACAGGGCGAAACATATCGCATTAAGGCAGAACGCCAATACACGCTTCCTGAAGGCGGACTCTTTGACCGCGGTTCTATTTTCTTTGAGGAAAAAGCAGGGCGCACTATTTTCGCGGCAACCGTCGTGCCTGATTACACGCTCGCCATTGACCCCTCGCTCGTGAAAGCGGGTGGTGTGCAGGCACTTGCTGATAAGCTCGCACCACTCATCGACTCTTTCGACCGAGCTGATTTTACTGCAAAAACAGCACAATCAGGAAGTAGGTATAAAGAAATAAAAAAACACCTTTCAGAGAAAGAAGCAGAGCGTATCAAGTTGCTCGGCGAAAAAGCGTTCATTTTGAAAAAAGATAAAAAGCGTTTCTATCCACTCGGACGTACTGCGTCGCAAGTCATTGGTTTCATTGGTTCGAACGGTGGGCCCGTGGAAGGGCAGTATGGTCTTGAACGATATTATAACGGGACCCTCCTTCGTAGGGACGCGGAGGGCTCGCTGGGATTTTTTGCCAATCTTTTTCTGAAAGCAGGAGAAGCTATTATTTTGGATCGTGCGCGTGCAGGTGATTTAGTAATGACGATCGAGCCGACGGTACAGGGGATGCTCGAGCGCGCGCTTGAAGAAGATGTGCTTAAAAAATACAAAGCAGAACAGGTAATGGGGATCATTATGGATCCTACTACAGGAGCTATTATAGCGATGTCATCAACACCTTCGTTTGATCCAAACAATTTTTCAAAGGAACGCGATCAGAACGTTTTTGTGAACCCACTTGTCGAGGGTGTATATGAAATGGGCTCAATTATAAAAGCATTTACGATTGCCGCAGGGCTTGATGCACGCGTCATTACCGCGCAGACAACGTACGATGATAAGGGATTTCGTATTTTTAATACCAAGCAAATATCAAACTTTGACGACAAAGCGCGCGGTGTCGTGAATATGCAGGAAGTGTTGAATCAGTCACTGAACACTGGTTCATCGTTCGCCATGGAGCGGTTGGGGAAGGAGCGCTTTCGTAGTTACTTTGAATCATTTGGGCTCGGCGAGGAAACGGGAATTGATCTTCCCAATGAAGGGTTAGGAAATCTTGAAAACCTTGAGAGTGGTCGCGATATTGAGTTTGCCACGGCGTCATTTGGGCAAGGTATTTCTCTGACGCCGATTGCGACGATTCGTGCGTTTGCAGCGCTTGGTAATGGTGGGGTGCTGGTGTCTCCGCACGTCGTAAAACGTGTGGAGTATGGTTTTGGTTCAGTGCGTGAATTTGTAGCGGGAAACGAAAGACGCGTCATCAGTAAAGAAACTTCACAGGAAATTTCTCGTATGTTGACCAAGGCGGTCGACACCGCACTCCTCGATGGTTCTCTTAAGCAAGAACATTATTCCATTGCAGCAAAAACAGGAACTGCACAACAAGTGGTGAATGGAAAATATTCTGAAACGGATTACCTTCACACGTTCGTTGGATACTTTCCCTCGTATGCGCCAAAGTTTGTTGTTTTTCTTGCAGTACGTAGTCCGCAAGGCGAACAGTATGCATCACATACGCTCGCAAAACCATTTACGCAAATTGCGAAATTTCTGATAAACTATTATGAGATACCGCCTGATCGATAAGAAATGAATGTGCCGGTATGTAATTAACAATCTGACTTTTGTAGGTATTACTTTTGAAATATGAAATCACTTTTACGCCATCTTGCCATCACGCTCCTTGAAGGAGAAGCAAAACTTGTTCTTCGAAAATATAAACCCAAAATAGTTTCCGTGACAGGAAGTGTGGGGAAAACTTCTACCAAGGACGCTATTTTTACCGTGATCGGGCGACCGCTCGTCGCACGAAAAAGCGCAAAAAGTTTCAATAGTGAAATTGGTGTCCCTCTCACTGTGTTGGGTTGTGAAAATGCATGGTCAAACCCTATCCTTTGGTTCAATAACCTTGTGCATGGTCTTGTGCAAATTATTGCACGGGTGCACTATCCAAAGTGGCTGGTGCTCGAGATAGCCGCAGGGAAACCGGGTGACATCGCGCGAATTGCAAAGTGGGTACGCTCGGATATTGTGGTGATGACGTATTTTGGCGAGGTGCCAGCACACGTGGAATTCTTTAAATCAGTCAAAGAACTTTTTGAAGAAAAAGAAGAAATTATAAAAGGGTTGAAAAAGACAGGGATGCTGGTGCTCAATGCCGATGACGAACGCGTGCTTGCCCTCCGTGAAAAAACAAAGGCGCGCGTCATTACGTTTGGCTTTGACAAAAGCGCAATGTTCTGTGCTACCAATGCGCATATTGTGTACGAGAAAACTCGTCCTGTGGGGACGACGTTCAAGCTTGAGTATAACGGCAATACGTTCCCCATTACGATTCGTGGAGTTTTGGGTACTCAGCCGGTGTATGCGGCACTCGCAGCACTTGCAGTCGGCACATACTTGAAACTGAATATTGTGGATAGTATTAATGCACTTTCCTCACACGAAAGTCCTCCTGGTCGTATGCATGTGGTCGAGGGTATTAAAAATATCACGATTATTGATGACACTTACAACTCGTCACCTGCTGCTGCACTCGCTGCAGTGTTGGTTCTTGGCGATGTGAAAACCAAGGCGCGCAGAATTGCCGTGTTGGGTGATATGCTCGAGCTTGGTAAGTTTGCTGTCGATGAGCATAAAAAGCTCGGTATTGCGGTAGGAGAAAATGCAGACATTCTTTTTGCCGTGGGTCCACGTGCAAAGTACATTGCCGAAGGGGCACTCGAAGGTGGTATGAGCGAAAAACATATCCTTGAATTTGATGATGCGCAAAAGGCAGGGAAGTACCTCGAGGGGATGTTGAAAGAGGGTGATGTGATCCTCGTAAAAGGCTCTCAGGCGATGCGTATGGAGCGTGCTGTGGAGGAGCTTATGCAACGTCCAGAAAAGGCGTACCTTACCCTTGTGCGTCAGGAGCCGGAGTGGAAAGCCAAAGTGTAAGAACCTGCCCACTATTTCACCGCAAAAATGGCTCAAATATACACTTGCCAGTTCTCACGAGAAAATTTTGGCTGCAAATCGTCTTTTTCTTTTCGCCATATCTTGATATGGTTTGTCGAAATATACGACTTTCGCTCAAAATTTTCTCGTGAGAACAAGGCATGAAATAGTGGATAGGTTCTGCATCATTTTTGCATTTTTGGCAAAAATTGGTATACTGCAAATTGTTATTTAAGAACATAACGCAACCCTGTCATTCATTTGATCGGCGTTATGTTTTTCAATGTTGGCCCTATCGTCTAACGGTTAGGACAGAAGCTTTTCAAGCTTTAAACCGGGGTTCGATTCCCCGTAGGGTCACAACATATTTTGCTACAAAAAGACGCGGTTACGCGTTTTTTTTGTTGTGCAAAATAGTTGTGACCCTAAGCGAGGCGTCTGCACGCCTCGCGACGGGGAATCGAAAGGCGCAGGCATATCGCGCGTAGTAACGCGCGATGCCGAGCCGGGGTCGAGAGAAAATATTTGTGTCGACAAATATTTTACTCGTGACCGATACGCGAACATCGTGAGCTTCCCCGTAGGGTCGGCAAGTACTTACATATAATTTGAGCAAAGCGAAAAATTATATTTAGTAACTTGCGACCACGAGAACTATCTGAGCGAAGCGAAACAAATTTGCGTGATGTCCCCCAGGACGGTCCTAGGGGAGTACGAAGGGGAATCGAAAGGCGGAGCATGTTTTGTTTAGTAAAACAAAACAACGACCATGCGGGGAAACAACAAAAACGGTAAATAAATACAATTTCTAGTCGAAAGCGTGAAAAAGTAGGATTTTTTGGTCTTTTTCACGATTATTGTTGACAAAATCGTGAAAAAGACTATACTTAAACTAATATGGCGAAGACAGCTAAGGTATTTAATAAAATCAATCTGCTTAGAGAAAGGTATTACAAATCGGCCATTGGAAAAGATGCGCTTATTAGGATTATTAGCGAAGCAGAAATCGCGGATCAGGTATACAACTCAAACGCTATCGAGAATAGCACACTCTCTCTTGAGGAGACGGAGAAGATACTTCTCCAGATTGATCTCGACCGATACATTTCGGAACGAGAAATTTTTGAAGCAAAAAATCTCGCACGCGTGGTGTCATATATAGACAAACGAGCTAAAGAACAAGAGCTCGGCCTTGATGTCGTCTTGTCCCTCCACAAGATGCTCATGTCGAACATTCGCGATGAAATCGCTGGAAGATTCCGCAAGGACGACGAATATGTCCGTGTCGGAAGCCATATTGCTCCTGCTCCTAAAGAAATTAATGGGAATCTTGAGAAAATATTGGCAGAATACAATGCGACAAGTCATGAAAATATTATCAAGCGTATCGCACGACTTCATCTCGCTTTTGAATATCTCCACCCATTTATGGACGGCAATGGACGTATCGGGCGTGTCATCAACAATTACCTTCTTATCCGCGAAGGTTTCGTGCCGATCAATATCAAGTTCATTGATCGAAAGAAATACTATGATGCTTTCAAGGAGTTTGATGAAAAAGGCGTAACAGAAATTATGGAAGAAATTGTTGGTAAAGTGCTCACAAATAGTTATCATAAACGATTAGCCTATTTAGAGGGCAAGAAGATTGTCCTGCTTTCCGACTATGCGAAAAATAACAGAATTTCTCATTCCAATCTTATCAATAAGGCGACCCGCCAAACTATTGAGGCTTTCTTGGAAAAGGGCGTGTGGAAGATTGGAGAGGAGTCTCTGAGTAATCCTAAGGAACAAAAATAAATATAAGGGAAATTATCTACATTTTTGCTATACTGGCCAAAAAAGAAGACGATAGGAATTGGATGAAAACTTTAGGAAATAGGAAAATTTGTAATTCATTGTTGTAAGCTTTTGAAATAAAATTATGGCAATATTCAAAATACAAAAAAAGAAAGTCTCTCAAATTTCTCTAAACGAGCAAGGGTTTGGTAGTGAGTTTGAGCTGAGAGACCTTTTTGCCGACAACCTAGAACAAATTCTGGGCGTGCGTTTTTTAGCCAAGGAATACCCAACGCTCGTGCGTGCACAGGCAGGCGAGTTTGACGAAGACGAGCAAAAAGGCCTCGCCGATTTGCTTTAATCGATCATGAATACGATTAAAGAATGTTTTGAGTTAATTTTTAACGGCAACAATGAAGAAAGTCGCCGAGCGGCGCGCAGTGTAAGGAAGCTGTTGTACAGCTCGCATGATGGTGGAGGATATAATGACATTGAAAAAATAATAGAAAATGCTCCCGATGAGCATCGTAAAATCAAGGAAGAATGGAGAGAGGAAAATTTTGTTGTGGCTGTATCGGTTTTGTATTTTTTACATAACAAAGAAAACCAACCCGATTTTTTATTTCCATGGTTGTTTC
The DNA here is from genome assembly GCA_964357675.1 of uncultured Candidatus Saccharibacteria bacterium. Lineage (GTDB taxonomy): Bacteria > Patescibacteriota > Minisyncoccia > Phycocordibacterales > UBA1550 > UBA1550. Next base: position 8,667 of record CAYHML010000007.1, read on the forward strand.
ATTTGCTTCAACATAAAAACGGCAATATCAGGCAGTCGGCGGTTAGAATGATAGAAAATGAACTTGGACCGCTCACTGTTCACATTCGTTGCCCAGAATACAAACAAGATAAATCAAAATCAGAGCAGTCCAACTATATTTTGCTGGATCTGTTTATGGCTTTAAATAATTTATTGGCTGGTTTATGGAAACCTGCATATAAAAAATACAAGTATGTTGATTCTTTACCGACTTGTCCATATAAATCAATTCAAATGGTTTTAAGCAGAATGGTAGATGATTGTGGGGAAGAGTACATGAGGCGATTAAAAAAAGCAATGTGTTAAATGAACTATGGAAAACGGAGACAGGTATCATTATTACTAGCGACAGGACAACAGCAGTGGGATTTTTAAAAAAACTGGTACAATTCTTTCTTTTCCGCTAAAATCATTCATATGAAAACTGCAATTATTGTTCACGGTATGCCTCCAAAGGAAGAGTATTTTAATTCTGCATACCCTTCTCAGTCCAATAAGCATTGGATTCCTTGGATTCAAAAGCAACTCATCTTGAATGGTATTCTTGCACAGACACCAGAAATGCCCGAGCCGTATGACCCAGATTACACTAAACACTAAATGGTGTTCTGTGTTTACGCAGTTCACTATTGATGGTGACACACAACTAATTGGTCATAGTTGCGGAGCGGGTTTCTTGCTTCGTTGGTTAAGCGAGAACAATGTAAAAGCTGGGAAAGTTGTTTTGGTTGCACCGTGGATCAATCCGTTCAAATCAGAGGACACTCAAATGTTTGATTTTAATATAGACGAGGATGTAGTGTCGAAGACAAACGGCATAACAATTTTCAATTCTACCGACGACGATGAAGAAATGACAAAGACGGTGGAAATAATAAAGAGCAAAGTAAAAAATGTTATCGTGCGAGATTTCCAAAATTACGGTCACTTTTGTTTAGACGATATGAAAACCGATCAGTTTCCTGAGTTGCTAGAGGAGGTGATACGCTAACCTTGACGAATAACATACGACGTGATATGTTCTTCCGTAGAAGTTTGAGCTATTGTGGCTTATACAAAAATCGTTGAACTCAAAAGAGGAGGTAAGCATAATGGGGCAGATATTGTTTGCTGGCATCCCATTATTTTGGGGTGGTCTTTCGAACGAGCAAGAACTTGCGCAGGCGTGCCCAAAAAAGTTCAAGGACGACAACCCCTGGTCTAGATACGCAATGAAGTTGTTTTACAATGGCGGCAACATCTCAAACTGGAAGTGGAAGTCTCATGATCTTACAGAGCGTAAGACTCAAGGAAAATACTTCGAAGGTCTGCTTGAGTCTCTGGGTGTTCGCCATGAAGACAAAGAATCCATTGCTGGGTGGATGCTGTCGGAGATGCTCGTTGAAGTTCCGGAGTATGTTCCGGGCAAGACAAACTGACTGTATTATGCGGTCACGAACAGGCGCACGACCTTCGGGTACGGCGCTTTTTTTATTGGGGAAATTAATTAATAAGGAAGATTTTTTTTAAAAACAGGGTCAACACCTCATGCGTTGACCCTGTTGTGTTTCTAAGTCTTCTACAGTTATCACGAGTGGCTGTTATTTACGCAAAGTATATGTGCGTAAGCGGCAGGCACGCGGTGAACATACCCCTTATCGTCAGGGTTTGGTAACCAAAATCCCGCGCGGTCAGCACCGGTATCGGCACAGTTTCGTCTGAGACAGCCGACAAGTTGTAGCGGTTTTTCGTTATTAATAACCGCGTATTCAGGAACCTTGAAATTGTCCTGTGGTGTGTAGAGAGTAACCGGATCGCCGATGAAAATAGGATTACCACACCACGCACACCTGATTGCCATTTTACTAATGCAATCAAGGCAGTAGTCTACTGAACCGTACTCATTCTTCGGCATTTGTGTAGTAATGGTGTGCCCAAACGCCGATACTGAACCATATTGTTCTGTGTGGTGTCCGCACTTTGTGGCTGTGTAATCGAGTGGCTTACGTCTGCATATCCATTGAAATAGATTACTGAGTTTCATTTTTCACCTCCTTCAGTATTTTGTGAGCTAATCTAATTCATTTTTAGCACGTTATGAGGAGTTTGGCAAATAATTATTTATATTTGTGGGCACTTCGCTATGGCTCAGTGTCCTACAAAAATATAATGTTCACATTTGCTTCGCTCAGTGTTCTATAAATTTGTGGCGCCGACACAGTAATGTCGGGATACTACAATTTGTGGGCACTTCGCTATCGCTCAGTGTCCTACAAAAATATAATGTTCACATTCGCTTCGCTCAGTGTTCTATAAATTTGTGGCGCCGACATAGTAATGTCGGCATCCTACAAAAATATAATCGCTTCGCTTCTTATTTTTGTGGAGATGGCGAGAATCGAACTCGCGTGCAAAAGATGTTCAAAAAAGAGTCTACAAGAGCATATCCTGTTTTGTTCCCCCTAAGGGTTTTAGATAGTACGAGTATTAAACAGGCAACGCCTTGTACTATCGATCCTCTTTGTTTTGAAATCGTATCGAGGCGGTACGATTTCTATTCCGAAATATATATCACCCGCTTTCCATATCGGACGTCTAGAAAGACGAATGCAGCTTAGCTAAATATTATTTAGGCGTAAACTGGAGCAAAATCGTTTGCCTTAAAGAAAGGCGAAACAATTGATTTTGCTTTTGCAACGAAGTTGTTTGCAACTAGGTTTATTCTCTTGTTTTACGAGAATAGAGAAATCTCGGCTCTGCACCTTTTTGAGTTGATCTCCTGTCTAGGCCGATCATCCCCATAGATTGAAACTAAAAACTATATGTAGTTGTCAATGAACTATCGTGCGCCTTTTACTTCGCGCAGGACATCGCGTTCGTGCTCACGTTTTTTCAACGTCTCACGTTTGTCGTGCGTTTTTTTACCACGCACGACGGCGATTTCTACTTTGATCTTACGTTGTTTATTATACACCACAACAGGCACTATTGTCAAGCCCTTTAAGGATTCTAAATGACCAAGCTTTATAATTTCGTCCCTCGTGAGAAGGAGTCTGCGATTTCTGGTAGCATCGTAATTTTTGTCAGTATTACCAGCTTGATAGGGCTGAATCGTCGCTCCTACGAGAAATGCTTCACCGCCACGCACGAGCACATGCGCACCCTCAAGCGAGCCGTGCTTGGCACGAATTGATTTTACTTCGGTACCCAAAAGCTCGATCCCTGCTTCGAATCGCTCAAGGATTTCGTAGTTAAAGTGTACTTTCTTGTTCTCAATAAGTGACATAGTGCCATAGTAGCAATAGAAAGGGTATTTGGGAAATACACAGAGGGTTATTTCGATTAGTAAAAGGCTTTTTATGGAGAATTTGACAAAAATTTAAAACTAGGCATAATAAAGAAAGATGAAAATTTGATAAGGAGTGTGCTTCATGAGAACAAAGGGAGAAAAGGGCTACAACAAAAAACCATCTAAAAAGGAGGTAAGGAAAAGGAAGGTTTTTACATGTCATGTTGGGCAGAAGTGTCCCTCATGCAAAACAGAAGGTTCTATTGTGAGGAGAAACGAAGAGAGTCGTATCCCTTTAGGAAGAGGTATTGTTTCAATCCCAAGTTTTGAGCAGGGAGCTTTCCTTCCTCTTGAATGTTCTTCATGCAATAAACGCTTCGAGGAGAAAGAGGAAAAAAGAATCCTTGCTTGTCATGTCGGACAGAATTGTCCTTCGTGCAAGTCTTCTGGTTCTATCGTCAAGAGGGATGAGGGAAACCGTATTTCCCTTGGTGATGGTATGGTACATCTTGGCCATCTTAGGCTAGATGCTTTTCTTCCCCTTGAGTGCAAAGTTTGCAACACTCGTTTTAAAAAGGCTCGTGAATCGTTCTTTAGCCGTCTGAGAAAGACCTTCATATTTTAAGACGGCACTATGTTTTTTGGGCCCGACGCAATTTGCGTCGGGCCTTTCTTTTATCGCAATATTTGTGATATTGTATACCGTACGTATGGAGCAAACAAAAAACAAGAAAAAAGTGCAACCTAAACAAAAAAATGGGGGTTCAAAAAAGATTCCATTCTCGTTGTTTTCGGGGAAAATGCCAAAAGGAGGACAGTTTTTCTCAAATCTTATCACCGCAGTTTTGATTTTCCTCATCATCTCGACTGTTTATTCAATGGTGGTGGGGAAGAAGGATAAAATTGAAGAAGTTGCTATCTCCACTATTGCACAAAGTATTATAAAAGAAGAAGTTAAAAGCATCTTGGTTGAGGGTGATGTCATCACCGCAGAGTACGTCGATGGCACCAAAAAGACTTCAAAAAAAGAAGTTGAGGCGTCACTGTCTCAGACCTTGGTGAACTATGGTGTGTCGCCAGAAAAATTTGCTGGTGTTGCCGTAGAGGTGAAGGATGAGAGCGGTTTTGGGTATTGGTTTTTAAATCTCTTACCATTCCTTTTGCCCGTACTTCTCATCGTTATTTTCTTTTTATTCCTTTCGCGACAAGTGAAAGGTTCGGGGATGCAAGCGTTCTCATTTGGACAATCAAAAGCGCGTATCATCGACCCTAATGACGCTGGACAGAAAGTCACCTTCAAAGATGTTGCTGGTAACAAAGAGGCAAAAGAGGAACTTGTAGAAATTGTGGATTTCCTCCGTAGTCCACAAAAGTTTTTGGATATCGGCGCACGTATTCCTAAGGGCGTGCTTCTCATGGGGGCACCCGGTACCGGCAAGACACTCCTCGCACGTGCGGTTGCAGGAGAGGCAAACGTACCATTCTTTCATCTTTCGGGTTCTGAGTTTGTGGAAATGTTTGTCGGTGTTGGTGCATCACGTGTGCGTGATCTTTTCAAAATGGCAAAAAAAGCAGCGCCAGCAATTATTTTTGTAGATGAGATCGATGCCGTCGGACGCGTGCGTGGTGGTGGCGTGGGAGGTGGCAATGACGAACGAGAACAGACCTTGAACCAGATTCTCGTAGA
>CAYHML010000008.1:0-13573 GCA_964357675.1 uncultured Candidatus Saccharibacteria bacterium
GCTGATGGGCGCCTTGGTGGTTGTGTTGGCAGATTTAATAAAATCTGGGATGTTGCTGCAGGGTTTATTATTGCTGAACTTGCCGGTGCAAAGGTTGATTATAAAGCTGATAAAAATGAAAGATTTCTCTTAAGCTATACCGCTGTTGTTCCTCAATCAGAGAGCTTTTTGAAGAATATTGTAACTCTATAATTTTGTTGATTTTTGGGAACTTACTCTTTTGGTTATGGTTTGTAACCTCATTTAATTTATGAAAAAAAACAAGATCAAATTAATCACTACTCTTAGATATGTTTTAGGTCGATACAAGGCCCAAGTCATCCTCCTTGTTTCCCTTGGTTTTTTTGGAGGGGTATTGGAGGGTATTGGAGTGGGCGCGGTCATCCCCGCCCTGTCTTTTCTTTTGGGTAACGGTAGTCAGGTGGAGAACAGTGTCGTCTCCCAGACCATAAAAGGTTTTTTTGATTTTTTCTCAATACCGTTCAGTTTCAGATATCTTTTGGCGATGGTCGCGGGGCTTTTTGTTGCAAGAGCGTTTATTCTTGGAATATTTACCTATGTGCGCGCACGCATAGGAGCAGAATTCATCAATGCGGAAATGGCTGATATCTTATCAGCAACATTTAGTGCCCGTTGGCCGTTTCTCTTGAAGCAAAAGATAGGATATGTGCAAAACACGATAGTGTCGGACGTGCGTCGTAGTGCAAATCTTTTGGATGTTTTTACGCAGATCATCCAGTCGTTCAGTGGACTCATTATTTATTTAGTCTTCGCACTCAGTATTTCCCCAAAGATTACGCTTGTTACCCTCGGCGCCGGTGCAACCTTCCTCTTTATCTTGCGACCATTGGTAAAGAAAACTCAATCAGTTAATGAACAAGCGAGTATTGTGGATAAACAGCTCTCTCAGCATATAACCGAGCATCTTGGCGGACTCAAGGTGGTAAAAGCATCGGGAGAAGAGCGCAGGGTTTTTGAGAAAGCAAAAGAATATCTGTTGTCGTTACGCACTCTCTATGTGCGGAATATCGTAGTACACGCACTTGGCACAATCTTTATTCAACCATTCAGTGTGGTATTCGTTATTATCGTTTTTGCATTTGCGTATAAAACTCCGGGGTTTGACCTCCCTATATTTGCCGCAACGCTCTACCTCATCCAAAAAATATTCATCTATTTGCAGTCGGGGCAAGGGGCAATACATTCGGTGAGCGGGCTCCTGCCGTATGTGGCGAATGTCATTAGTTTCAAAAAGGATCTTGTCGACAATATCGAAGTCGAGCCGAAAGGACATGGTCCTTTCAAGTTTGATGACTCGCTTGAGTTTAACAATGTAGGCTTTTCATATGGACAAGGGTCCGACACAGTTCTAAAAAATGTGACCTTTGCACTAAGAAGAGGAGAAACAATCGGGCTTATTGGACCGTCGGGAGCGGGAAAAACATCGATAGCAGATCTGTTCCTACGTCTTTTCAAACCGACGACGGGAGAGATTACGCTCGATAGTGTCGATATTCAGGATATAGATCTTCGAGAATGGCGTTCGCGCATTGGCTACGTTTCGCAGGATATTTTCCTCGTGAATGAAACGATACGTCACAATATCCAGTTTTATGAGGATGCGCTCTCGCAAGAAGATATTGAAAGAGCCGCAAAACAGGCGCATATCTATGATTTTATCGTTGGCCTACCTGAAGGATTTGATACGATTGTTGGAGATAAAGGAGTAATGCTTTCTGTTGGACAACGACAGCGAATTGCATTAGCGCGCGTGCTTGCCCGTCGACCGGAAATCTTGGTGCTTGATGAGGCGACAAGCGCTTTGGATAATGAATCGGAACTCTTGGTTCAAAAAGCCATTAACGAACTCCATGGAACGGTGACGGTGTTTATCATCGCTCACCGCCTCTCTACTATTATGAACGTGGATAAACTCTTAGTTTTAAGAGAAGGGAAGATTGAAGAGGAAGGGAAACCACAGGATTTATTGCAAAATAAGGATTCATATTTTTACAAGGTAAATAATAAACACCATAATCACTAATCGTGTAATTCGAAAAGTTTTTTGGGAAATATGGTACGATAGTACATTATGAACACACAAAAAATAATAGCGAACATTGTGGTTGTCTTGGGGTTTGTGGCGGTGCCGTTTATTCCATTCATCGTGTTGGGGAATAGTACGTTCTTTCCATTTATTGTTGGCAAGAATTTTGCGTTTAGACTTATCGTGGAAATAATGCTCGCGTCGTGGGTGATTCTTGTGGCAATTGATCCTGCGTATCGTCCGCGTAAGAGTTATCTTCTCGGCGCGCTTGTTGCTTTTCTCGCTATCATCACCCTTACGGCACTCGTGGGTGAAAATCCTGAAAAAAGTTTCTGGTCTAATTTTGAACGTATGGAAGGTGTGATTACGTACCTGCATCTTTTTGCATATTTCATTGTGGCATCTACGGTGCTTTCTGTACGTAATATGTGGCGTACGTACCTCAACTTTCACGTGGGAGTGGGCGTTGCGATGGCGGTGTATGGTATGTTGCAGTGGGCGGGAATGCTCGCGGTGGTACAAGACGGCATTCGCGTAAACGGTACGCTCGGAAATGCAGCGTACCTCGGAACGTACGCGCTTTTTAATATATTTTTAGCACTCTTTCTGATGGTGCATACGAGTGTGACAGAAACGGGTGCGCGTATGCGTATGGTGCTCTATGGTGCGGTCGCTCTTTTGCAAACATTCGTGCTTTATCATACTGCAACTCGTGGCGCGATGTTGGGACTACTGGTGGGGGTTGGTGTTACGATGATACTTGTTGCGCTCTTTGAACGTGAGCGTCTCGTGATGCGTAAGGTTGCTATTGGGGCGCTCCTTGCAATTCTCGTGCTCGTGGGGGGATTTATTGCATTTCGTAATACTTCGTTCGTTCGTGAAAGTCCTGTGCTTGCGCGCTTCGCATCCATTTCGCTTACTGAAAAAACTACCAAGTCGCGCTTTATGGTATGGAATATGGCATATCAGGGTTTCAAAGAGCATCCAATTCGCGGGTGGGGAATGGAAAATTTCAACTATGTGTTCAATGAATACTACAACCCCAATATGTATGATCAAGAGCAGTGGTTCGACCGCGCACACAATGTATTTTTTGATTGGTTGATTGCGGGCGGTTTCCCTGCACTCCTTGCATACTTGTCACTTTTTGGATGTGCACTCTATTGTATCTGGCGACGTGCACGCACGCTTTCAGTCCTAGAGAAAAGCGTTCTCACGGGACTTTTGGGAGGATATTTTTTCCAAAATCTTTTTGTGTTCGATAATATTACGAGTTTAATTTATTTCTTCACAATTCTTGCGTTTGTGGAGAGTATGAGTTCTACATCGCCTGTTGTTGAAAAAAAGAAAGGGGAGAAGGATGTTGTCTCTCGTGGCGTATCTGAAGACATCTCGTACGTGGTGTCGGGAGGAGCACTTATCCTTGCGCTCGTGCTTATTTATGTGGTGAATTATGCAGGATACAAACAGAATACGACGTTGTTGCGCGCACTCAGTGAGCGTTCAACGACGCTTGGTACTGCGCACAACCTTACACTCTTTAAGGAAGCACTTTCGTATAATTCGTTCGGTACCTCGGAGGTGCGTGAGCATTTGGCGCAAATTTCTCTTTCGGGAATTGAGCGTGGCAAGGAATTGACGCGCACACAGCAAGAGTTCCTTGCACTTGCGGATCATGAACTCGTTGCACAAGCAGAAAAACTTTCACGTGATGCGCGATACCAATTGTTCACGGGAAGTTTCTTTAGTCGTGTGGGGATGTTCGAGCAAGCGATTGTGTATTTGGAAAAAGCGCATACACTGTCGCCAGCAAAACAGACGATTATGTTTGAGCTAGGTAATGTGTATTATAAAAATGGAAATACGGAACAGGCGGAGCAGATTTTCAAACAAGCATACGAGCTTGCGCCGGCATATAATGACGCAAGAATGTTTTACGCACAGATACTCACCGCGAATGGGAAAGATGCTGAGGCACAGAAAATACTGAAGTAGGGAAAATTATAATAATAAAAGCCCCCACTCCGTAGAGGGGGGCTTTCGGTGTTGCTCACAAAAAAACAAAACTGGTCGGTCCTGACGTCGAATGTGTCAGGCGCCGTCCAAGCCTAAGGCCTCGGCGTTGGCCGTGTGGGCGATGATCCTGGTCACGTCAAAAATGTTGTTCACTATAGGTGTGTTCCTGACGCCGAGCTCGTGCGCCTTCCTCCCTTTTCTTACGAAGCTGTACTGCTTGTTGGGTGGCATAAAACCTCCTTGTTTTTTGGTCATTATTGACCGAATGCCCGTTATTGGGCCTTTCGTAACTATCTATATATCATTATACACCCATTATGTTTTTTCGTCAAGTTGCAAGCTTTTGCTATGCGCATATACTAGGAAAGTGGATATTTCTTAAACATTCCCCACATATTGTATTATCAACGTTCACATATAATAACCATTAATTAATTTATGAGTACAAAACGAAAAATTATGCCCCTTGGAGATCGCGTCTTGGTACGCGCTCTTGTGCCCACGACGAGAACAAAGAGTGGTATCATTATTCCCGACACCGCAGGGAAAGAACGTCCCGAACAAGGCACGGTGGTGGCGGTGGGTCTTGGACGCACAACAGACGCAGGCATAGTCATCAAACCTACGGTCAAGGTGGGCGATGAAATTTTATTTTCCAAATACGGACCGGAGGAGATAAAAATCGACGGGGAGGATTATTACATCATGAGCGAGTCGAATATTTTAGCAATCGTTAGGTAATTAATTTTTGAGGAGCAGGGTGACTATAAAAATTGTTACCCAGCCCCACTTTTGTATTTTTGCAAAAATACAAAAGTGGGGCTGGGTTCTCAAAAAATATGGTCGCTTCGCTCCCTATTTTTTGGAATATGGCAAAACAAATTCTTTTTAATGCAGAGGCGCGCAAAGCACTCAAGGCAGGAATCGACAAAGTCGCAGATGCGGTGAAAACGACGATTGGTCCGCGTGGGCGCAATGTGGTACTTGATCGTGGGTATGGCACACCAACAATTACGAACGATGGAGTGTCTATTGCAAAAGATATTTCACTTCCTGATAAGTTTGAAAATATGGGTGCAGAAATTATCAAAGAAGTTGCTACCAAAACAAATGAAATCGCTGGTGATGGTACGACGACGGCGGTAGTTCTGATGCAGGCAATCATTGCCGAGGGCGTGAAGCAAACAGCGATGGGGGTAAATGCGATGGGAATTAAACTCGGCATTGAGGCAGCAAAAACGGATGTGGTGAACGCGCTCAAGTCACTCGCAAAGCCCATCAAGAGCAAAGAAGAAATTATGCAGGTGGCAACGGTGTCGGCAGAGTCAAAAGAACTTGGCAAAATTATTGCGGATACGATTGATAAGGTAGGCAAGGACGGCGTGGTGACCGTAGAAGAGTCGCAGTCGTTTGGAGTGGAACGCGAAATTGTAGAAGGGTTTGAGTTTGACCGTGGCTACATTTCTCCGTATATGATCACCAACTCTGATCGTATGGAAGCAGAATATCGCGATGTGCCTGTCCTCATTACCGACAAAAAGATTTCTTCAGTGAAAGATATTTTGCCGTTACTCGAAAAGCTGGCACAAAGTGGCAAAAAAGATTTGGTTATTATTGCAGATGATGTGGACGGTGAGGCGCTCGCGACATTTGTGCTCAACAAATTGCGTGGAGGATTTAATGCGCTGGCAATCAAGGCTCCCGGATATGGAGATCGAAAAAAGGAAGTACTGGAGGATATTGCGGTAACGACAGGCGGAACGGTTATCTCGGAAGAGCTCGGTATGAAACTTGAAAGCATCGAGATTTCAATGCTTGGCAAGGTGAACAAAATTATTGCAACAAAGGACAAGACGATTATTGCGGGAGGTAAGGGTAAAAAATCCGAGATTGAGGCGCGCATTGCGACGCTCAAGGCACAGGCAAAAGAGGCAAAATCAAAATATGATGTAGAAAAACTTGAAGAACGCATTGCAAAACTTTCTGGTGGTGTGGCGGTTATTAAAGTTGGCGCTGCAACAGAAACAGAAATGAAATACCTCAAGTTGAAAATTGAGGATGCGGTCAATGCGACGAAAGCAGCGATTGCAGAGGGTATCGTTCCCGGAGGCGGTACGGCACTCATTAAGGTAGCTGTCGCCTTGGCTGGAAAACAGCACAAAAACACGGGCAGTTTTGATGCGGAATTTAAGGTGGGGTATCAGATTTTGCTCAAAGCACTTGAGGCACCCCTTCGTCAGATTGCGATCAATGCGGGGAAGGATGATGGCGCAGTCATTGTAGAAAAAGTAAAAACAGCAAAGGGAAATGCTGGGTACGATGCGCTCGCAGATGAAATCATCCCTGATATGCTGGTGGCGGGAATCATTGATCCGGTGAAGGTTACCCGAAGTGGTGTAGAACATGCGGCGAGTGCTGCAGCGGTCCTTTTGACGACTGAAGTTGCTATTGCAGATGAAGAATCTCGCGACGATAAACCGATAATGCCGAATATGGGCGGGATGGGAGCAGGCTATTAATCCAGTCACTCTTTTTAGAGAAGAAAAACACAAGGATATATCTTGCGTTTTTCTTTATGGTATGGAACAATTATGGTATTAGAATAGAAAATAATTACATATCATATGATTGATAACTACGTTGGGGTATTGAAAAAGTACGCAGAGTTTAGCGGAAGGGCAACAAGAAAAGAGTACTGGATGTTTTTTCTGGTGAATATCCTCATTATGATCGGGTTCAATATTCTTTCTAGTGTGCTCAATTCATCACTGATTCAGGTTCTCGGTATTCTTTATATCCTTGCGGTACTTGTTCCTTCTCTTGCGGTATACGTACGTAGACTTCACGATACCAACCACAGCGCATGGTGGATACTTCTCGGTCTCATTCCTATTGTTGGTACCATCATACTCCTTATTTTTTTGATTACGGACAGTCAGGCAGGGGATAATATGTATGGTTCAAATCCAAAAGGAGTACCAATTCCTCAGGTGCCAGTTCCTTTGCAATAATGTCTGGTTTTTGTGGTATAATGTTTCTTTAGGTATTTAGTAGCTACGAGGAGAGAAACGCTCTTCGTTAAATAAATTAAATTATGAGTATTGTATATATTATTTTAGGAATCATCGCTATAGTAGCTGTATGGGCAATCATTGCGTACAATGGTTTTATCAGACTGGTGAATCGCACGAAAGAAGCGTGGGCGGATATCGATGTTCAGCTCAAGCGTCGCTACGATCTCATTCCTAATCTCGTAGAAACCGTAAAAGGATATGCTACTCACGAGAGCGCAGCGTTTGAGAATGTTACCAAAGCACGCGCACAGGCACTCGGCGCACAGTCTGTACACGACAAAGAGGTTGCTGATAATATGGTAACGTCAGCTCTCAAGACAATTTTTGCGGTAACCGAGGCGTACCCCGACCTCAAAGCAAATCAGAATTTCCTTGCGCTTCAGGCAGAGCTTTCTGATACGGAAAATAAAATTCAAGCAGCACGTCGTTTTTATAACAGTAATGTACGTGACCTCAATACCGCTATTGAAGTATTTCCCGGAAATATTATCGCAGGGATGTTCAAGTTTGGGAAACAGGAATTCTTTGAGCTTGGCAACGATGCTGCTCGCGAGCCAGTAAAAGTTAGTTTCTAGTCGTCTGAAATGGCAACCCTTTATACGCATCAAGATCAAAATAAGCACAAAACTTGGCTTCTTATGGCTTCGTTTTTCGTTGTAGTGATTGCTATTACGTGGGGTTTTAGTTATGTTTATCAAAATCCACTAATTCTCTATATTGGCGTATTGTTTAGCGTTGGTATGAATATCTGGGGTTACTGGTATTCAGATAAGCTGGTCATTAAAATGTCTGGTGCACAACCTATAACACGCGAGCAGTATTTCGATTTATGGAACGCTGTTGAGAATCTTTCTATTACCGCGGGACTCCCCATGCCGAAGACCTACATCATTCACGAGGAATCACCAAATGCCTTTGCAACGGGGCGCGACAAGGAACATTCGGCGATTGCGGTTACTACGGGGCTTCTTGTGGTACTTAATAAAAATGAACTTGAAGGTGTTATTGCGCACGAGCTTTCGCATATCGGTAATCGCGATACACTTTTGGCAACCGTCGTAGTTGTACTCGTTGGCTTCATCGCCATTATGTCAGATATAGCACTGCGTACCTCGCACTTGGGGGGAGGAAATGATCGAGACAATCGTTTCGGCGCAATTTTAATTGTTGCAGGATTTGTCCTCGCCATTCTCGCGCCAATTATTGCGCAACTCATTCATCTCGCTATTTCGCGTAAACGTGAATTTCTTGCCGATGCTTCGGGTGCACTCCTCACCCGCTATCCCGACGGTCTCGCGTCAGCGCTAGAGAAAATTTCTGCATATCCCCACGGACTTGCGCGCAAGAATACCGCAATGGCACATTTATATATTGCAAATCCTCTAAAAAACGGTCGTGGAGCTTCGTTTATGTCAAAGATTTTTAGTACGCATCCTCCGGTACAAGAACGCATTGTGGCGTTACGAGGATTAGAAAAATAATCTTTTATAGTACGGTGCAACATTTCTTCAAACTAAAACACCAAAATATAATACAATAAATAATAGTATCGACGTATATTATACTATAGTATATTATACGTCGATACAAAATTAACATGAAAAAACACAGCAAGGGGGAAATAGCAGAAACGATACTTTCGTTGATACTAGCCACAGGAATAGTTGCGGTGGCGGTTGCGATGCCTAATGCTGCACAACTTTTTAAGTATTTTAAACCACGAAATACAATTGAGCGAGACAGGATAAAAAAATCCGTTATTCGTCTTGAAAAACAAGGGCTTATTACAAAGAAGAATATGACAGAGGATGGTTTAATCTTAACCACAAAAGGAAAAGAAAAAGCTTTACGTTATAGGGTTGAAACAATGAAAATTGAGCGTAGAGAGAAATGGGATGGCAGATGGCATGTCATTATGTTTGACGTTCCAGAAAATAAAAAACAAGCGCGTCGATCTATAAATTTTGCTCTCAAAAAAATTGGATGTATCCAATATCAAAAATCTGTTTTTGTTACCCCGTTTCCATGCAAGAGAGAAATTGATTTTATAGGAAAGTGTTTTAATGTACGACAAAATATCAAACTTATACTTGCTGAGCGTCTTGAGGATGAAGATGCTCTTAAAAAAACTTTTAAAATATAATTTACCGCTATCGACGTATATTATACTATAGTATAATATACGTCGATAGCTGGATGGAAGACATTTGCTTTTTGATAGGGGGATGATAAGTAGTACAGCAATGACTCCTATTTTTTTAATAATAATCGTGCGATGCGAATTTCTTCGAATGAAATATCCTTACTAAGGAGTGCTTTTGCGGGGGTGAGTAAATACACACCACCATGCATACCACTCTTATTGAGTGCTTGAATAATTTTTTGAAGTCGTGCTTTTGGCATATTTTTCTCGAGAGGGGAGAGTTCTACGGTGGGGTCATTTTCTTTGATTTTTTCTAAATGGTCCAAAATAGTGCCTAGTTTAAGTGCTCGTATTGCGACAATTTCTTTTAGCGTTTTTCCTTCAGATACCAGACGCCGTGTTTCCTCGGTAGTGTCTACTTTTGTTGATTTCACGTTCTTTTGTGGCGCTACTTTTTTGAGATGTGTTTGGTGACTATGAGTAATTTCCTCTGAAGATTTCGTGTGGAGGTCCTTGGTATGCTTTTGCGAATCTTTTCGAAATTGTGTATCAAAAACAAGAACTTCAGAATTAACCTCAAGGGCGTTAGCGTTCATTCCTTTTAGGGAAAGTCCTCCAAGGGTGCGCACACGTGAAAGCGCGACGTACCCCATACCTTTTTCAAACGATTGCGAGAGGTCGACCTCCGCAGCGTCGAGGCTCATGCCTTGGCTTTTGTGAATGGTGATTGCCCATGCGAGGCGAAGTGGGTATTGGGTAATTTCTGCTTTTACTTTTCCATCCTCGTCAATCCGCCAACTCGTTGGTTTTACATCAACAATGCGTTTATTGGCGAGACGTACTTTAATACCGAGCGAGGTGCATTCTTCTACGATACCGAGTGTGCCGTTCGCATACTTTTCTTCAAAATTATTTTTTACAAACATCACCCGTGCACTTTTCTTGAGACAAAGTTTTTCTGGTGCCAGACAGCTTTTTTTGAGAATAGCAACGAGATTTTCCCTTCCTTTTGATGTCATGGAGTATTCAAAAGTTTCTCCGAGAATTTTTTCAAGCTCACACATATTTTCTGTGTCGACATCGGCGTTGTGAGTATAGAGTTTTGTTGGCTCACTGACACTTTCTGGTTTTTTATCTTTGCGGGTGGCAAGGATACGCGTAGTCTCTGGCGAAACAGCATTGTCACGAATAGCGTTCAAAATATCAAGGTACACACCGTCTTCCTGACGATGTTGTTCCTCGAGGTAGCACACCTTGAGATCAAGCTTGTTCCATACGTCTGCGTGGTAGCAAAACTCAGCGGGTCGTTCGTATGCGCGTGATACAGGGGGAAGCTGGAAGAAATCACCACAGAGAATCGTTTGCATACCGCCAAACGGTTTGTCAGTTCTTTTGAATGAACGTGCAATTTTGTCCACGAGGTCCAAACGATAATGATGAAGCATAGAAATTTCATCAATGATAAGAACGTGTACATTCTCGAAACGTTTCCAGAGATACGGTTTTTCCTCAAGCGCTTCGAGGTCGTATGCGCTCAGCGTGTCCCTGATACCAAGTCCCGACCATGCGTGAATGGTCGTGCCCCCCATGTGAGTTGCGGCAATACCTGTCGAGGCAGTGATGCCAATTTGTGCATTGTGTTCGCGAAGATAACGAATGTATTCGTTCAAGAGGTGCGTTTTACCACTTCCTGCCGCGCCTGTGATGAACGCATTATGACCCATTTTGAGAATGGCGAGAGCTTCGGATTGCTTCATGTGGGTAGTATATCAGAAAAGCCAACTTATTTTTCCGTGCAAAAATAGCGTTTTTTTGTTACAGTGGTGGGAATTAAGGCTAAAGCAATTTGCGTGGCAAATTGCTCGCCCGAACAAATTTTTCAAATTTGTTCTAGGGAGGATTCGCATAGTGGTCTAGTGCACCATCTTGGAAAGATGGCAACGGGGAAACTCGTTCGAGGGTTCAAATCCCTCATCCTCCGCAAAACAAGGAGCGCAGCGCCTATGTTTTGCGAGAGTGCAGAATAATGAACGGAGTGATTATATTCTGCCTCCGCCTTCGCTCGCCGAAGCGAGCTACGGCGGACACAGTCCGCAAGTAGATCGCGAAGGAGGGCTTCGCCTCGCAGTAGCTCGGCTTCGGCCTCACGTCGCCATAGTTTTAGCGACGGCACGGAGTTAAAGGTGCCAGGAACTTTTGATTTTAAAAGTTATGTTACGTTATGTTTTACAATTCGCGTCTTCTCAAAAGCACAGCGTTAAAGGCTACGATGACTGTACTTGTCAATCAGTAGTACATCCTTACTTAATTTCTTCTATATACAGCACGGGAGAAATTTCCCGTGCTGTATATGTGGCGGAGATTAAATTGAAGTGATACTAGGCTTCGGGGGACCCCTTCTTCCTCTCTGATCGATATTTCTGCTCCAATGCCTTAAGGGCACTCTCGGCAAGATAGGCGTATTGATTTGGGTGCACCAGCAGTTCGCTATGTCCACCCTTCACGGAATAAAATCCATCGACTCCAAGATCTGTAGCATTTTTTTTCTGATATTTCTCCATGTGCACCATCTTGTCGTCAACACCGACGACCACACTGACGCCGTGCGCCCCTCTATCTCCCGCTTCCTGTAGTGCTCGCACCATATCGTTTATCTCAAACCGCCCCGGAGTCGTTGCCTCAATGATACCTTTTATTACTCCTCGCCCCTTCACCCATTGCATAATGTCGGCACTCCCGTTATTCCATCGCTGTCGCACTTCTTCTGTCGCATTGGCATATTGTTCCTTTTTGTATTTCATGTTTTGAAGCGCGCTACCGAGAATTTCCATATAGGATTCCTTGCCGGTCATTCCGGGGGGTGCTACGAAAACAAAGTGCCGAAACCTATCGCCCGCTTGTGTCGCCGCAATGGTCGCATTCATACAACCTTCCGAATGCGCAATCACATCGACCTGAGGGATGCCCTTTGCCTTGAGTACTTCAAGAATTGCCGCGGCTTTTGTCGCGAGAATCGCTGGGACACCTTCCTTTTTGATTGCCTCAGAGTTCGGAACGTATCCAAGTGAGAGTACTCTCCGCCCCGCGTGATAATACACCGCGATTCCTTCCTTGTGGGTAGAGGGAGTCACTCCAAATCCGCCAACAAACAAAACAGGGACTTCAGTTTTGACGTGCTCTGGTTTGAGATCAACGACTTCAATTTCGCCTTCCATAAAAGGGATTCTCTCGGGAGAAGCAAATTGCGCCTCAAATAGCGCATCGATCGGTTGTTCCGCTGACACGGTTTCTTCTGGTGACGAAGGAAATTTTTCCATACTGAAAATTTTAGCACGCCTCTCTTCTTCGTTCAAGGATGTGCACTGGGTATTGCAATGAAGTAGGACGATATCCTTCGGTCGAGGGCAATAACGAACCTGAACGCAATTTAATGCGCCACCGTACACGCCAAAATTTTGCGGGGGTGGGCAAGGGAGAGGGTGTGTTTTGCGGAGAGGAGGGTTGCGCCGGTGGTCGTTACATCATCAATGAGAATAATTGTGCGTCCGCGAATACGTGCGGGGTCAGGGCATGCAAATGCGTCGCAAAGATTGGCAATGCGATCCGTGCGTTTTTCTGAACGTGCTTGCGGTTTTGTTTTATGGGTGCGGTTGAGCGCCTCTGGTGCGAATTCAAAAATGCTACTCTCGTCATGTGTCATAATTCCTCGTGCAAGCAATTCACTTTGGTTATACCCACGCTCTCTTTGTTTGCTCGGGTGAAGAGGTATGGGAATAAGTAAATATTTTTCTTGTTGGTGCGCGTCAATATCATCACAGAGTTCATTGAGAATTTTTTCGTAAAGCGGAAGAGCAAAGACTTCAGCAAACGCACGAACGTTTTCATACTTAAATCGCCATAATGAACGCTTGATGATTGGATTCTGGTAGTCAAAGACAGGGTGAATAAATGTATGTGGTGTAGGTGTTGCGCGTGGGCAGGTTTCAAGACATTCAGTACAGAAAAGTACCCTATGCGCACGGCATCCCGCGCACTCGTAGGGGAAAAGCATATCAAATAGGAATGAAATGAGGTTTTTAAGCGCGCGGACGATTGTTTTTCCTGTTTTCATCGGTAGGCAATAGAGATACGTATTTAAACTGTGGATTACGAGGGTTTTGCACTGCTATTATTTTATAATATGTAGTATAATATATATGTACTCATATATTAACTCCTCGGCTCGGAAACAAAAAGAGTACTTTCCCATTTTGTCTTCGTCCAAGACGCGAATCTGCTGATTCGTCTACGTCG
>CAYHML010000009.1:0-13539 GCA_964357675.1 uncultured Candidatus Saccharibacteria bacterium
GTAGAACACGTCCTTGCCAAGGATGAGACGGGAGTTCGATTCTCCCTACCCGCACAAAATAAAAAAGCCGTAATGTTACGGCATTTTTATTTTGTGCGGGTAAGCAAGCCAACTTCTTGGCTTGAGTGGGGAATCGAAGGGCGGAGCATGTTTTGTTTAGCAAAACAAAACGGCGAGCCGGGGTAGCGGAATTTTATGAGTGGCGACGAACAAAATATCCGTGACCGGTTCTCCCTACCCGCGCACCACACCAAAAGGACATTTAAATCAATGAATTTTTAAGTACAATTTCAAAAAGTCACAACAGCACAACCATATATTCCCCACTAAAGGACACCCTTAAATTCTGACCATTATTTCACAACATACTGTCAACTAGGCAAATCCTAATAATATGGGTAAAACTGTGCAAAACTGTGGATAACTCTGTGGACACTGTTGATAAAGGACAAAAAGTGATCTTCTTGACAACTGTTTTATATTGGAAAAAATAAAGGACATTCACATTAAACCCTTATATATCAATGGTTTTACGTAATAACAGGCAAAATATGTTACTTAGTAACATATTTTGCCTGTTATTCATGAAACATGACCCATATTACTGCTAAAACATCAAAAATGACTTATATTTGTGATAATATTCACTGAAGTGGCAAATATAACCCAGAAACAACATATTGGGCGACTTGGAGAGGATATTGCTGTAAAACACTTAGAAAATAAGGGTTTTGCTGTAATTGAGCGAAATTATCTTAAAAAATATGGAGAAATTGACATTATTACCCAAAAGGACGATATTATTCACTTTATTGAGGTAAAGAGTGTTTCATATGAAAACAAGCCGAATGTTTCGCGTGTAACACCCGACAACTATAGGCCAGAAGACAATATTCACGCTCAAAAACTCAAAAGGTTGTCGCGCACGATTCAAGCATATTTGTTGAGTAAACACCAAAACGAAGAACCTGTTTGGGTATTTGATGTCATTACGGTAAAAATAAATATGAATAAACGACAAGCGCGCGTTAAGTTTCTCGAAGATATTGTTTTATAAAAATCGCTACGCACTTTATAAAATAAACATATTGTGCTAGTATTTCAAAGCAACGGGGTGTAGTATATCGGTAGTACGTCTGCTTTGGGAGCAGATAGGCCGAGTTCGATTCTCGGCACCCCGACAATAGGAGAATATACTGATTTCATAAGAAGAGAGCTATAATTGACTTCTTGTTTAAAATAAGATTAAGTAAGGATAGAGTGTAGGAATAACAATAAAATAAAACCTTATACAAAAGAGGGGGTATAGATGAGGATGAGGGTAATCGGAATTACCGGCACATTTGGTTCAGGAAAGGGGACGATAGTTAAATATCTTCAAGAAGTCTACAAAGCAAAGCACTTCTCTGGGCGAGCAATAATTGCGAAGTGCGCGCATGATCACTATGGCATTATCACAAAAGACCGTGATGACCTGCGAATAAACGCCAATAGGCTTCGCGAAGAACTCGGTCCTGATATCCTTGTACGTACTGCTGCTGATTGTGCAAAGGAACAGAAATGCCATATCGCCATCATTGAATCAATCCGCTGTACCGGAGAAATAGACTACCTTAAGGAACGGTTTGGCAACCTCTTTTTTCTACTTGCGGTAGATGCCGAACAAAAGGAACGCTTCAAGAGGATCGTTTTCCGAGGAGACATCACAGATAAGGTTAGTTTTGAGGAATTCTGTAGACAGGAGTCTGCCGAAATTGAGAGTACTTCACTGTGGGAACAAAACCTGATGAGATGCATTGCTCGTGCGAACCATATTATCCTCAACAACGGCATTAAAGATGATTTACACGCCGCGGTTGACAAGTTTCTCTACGAAGACGTTATCTGAAATAAGGTGTTTTTCAAATGGTACAGGCGCGTTATTCCTAGGAATGACGCGCCTTTTCTATAATCTTCTTAATTCTGAGGAGCTGTATAGTGTTTTTATGCTACATTTTGTTTTTACACTGTTTTCCTTTATGATAGGGCATATCCACAAGTTATCCACACGTTTAACACCACTTTATCCGCTTACTTATATTTTTTATTTGTAGGCTTAGGAATATAATAGGGATACCTTCTTTCTTTTAACTTCTTATGACTGACAATACACAACTTTGGGAATACGCACTTCGTGACCTTGAAAACAGTCTTTCACGAGCAAACCTTAGTATGTGGTTTAAAAACACCTCTATTATCAAACAGGAAGAGGGGATGGTGGTCATAGGAGTTCCAAATGAATTTGTAAAGGATTGGCTCCAAAACAAATTCCACAAGATGATTTTGAAGTCTCTACGTAATCTCGTGGAAAACACTCGTGGTGTAGAATATACGGTATGTAAAGTTGAGGAACCTAAAAAGGAGGAAAGGGTGGTAAAAGAAGAATTTAAGGGTGGTTCAGAGCTTCCTATTGCCGACCTTTATATTAACCGGGAAGACGGGTTAAATCCTCGTTATGTGTTCGATAACTTTATTATTGGACCCTTTAATGAGCTTGCGTACGCTGCATCACAGGCAATTTTAAAGAAAGTAGGTACCAATGTATATAATCCACTCTTTATTTATGGAAATACTGGTTTGGGGAAAACACACCTCATTCAAGCAATAGGAAACCATATTAAGAAAAATTACCCCGGAAAGAAAGTGTTTTATATCACTTCTGAAAAATTTTCTGTTGATTATATCAATTCTGTACAGTGGCTCATTGCTCTTCTCCCAGTTTTTAAAGTTAAATATCTTAAATATTATCTATTTGTTATGGACGATATTCAGTTTCTTTCTAATAAAGAAAAAACTCAAGAAGAGCTTTTCCATGTCTTTAATGAGCTTTACCACAACAACAAGCAGATTATTTTCTCATCCGATAGACACCCAAACTATATTCCTTCCCTTGAGGACCGTTTGAAGTCACGCTTTGGGTCAGGAATGATCGTAGATGTGCAAGAGCCGGATTATGAGTCACGCCTTGCTATTCTTCGTGCAAAGGCACAGGCAAGCCAATTTTGCCCCCCTGATGACATCATTAATTACCTTGCTTCTTCTGTACAAGGCAATGTTCGTGAACTTGAAGGGTTGCTTAATGGTGTTATTTGCCAGTCTCAGCTTAAAAATAGGCATTTGAGCTTAAATGAGATTAAGCCGTTCATTAAAAATACTGCTAAACCAAAGAAGTTATTGTCGGTGAAGGAGGTAGTAAAGGTTATTTCTGATTATTATAATATCCAAGAAGGGGATATTTATGAAAAAACAAGGAAGAAAGAGGTATTAAAACCACGACAAATTGCAATGTTTATTTTGCGCGAGGATTTCAATATCTCCTTTCCTACTATAGGGCAAAAATTGGGGGGGCGCGACCATACAACCGTGATGCATTCTTGTGACAAAGTAGGGAAGGATATGAAGGATGATCTTTCACTTATGCAAGAAATAGATCAGCTTCGTGCAATGCTTTCATAAAAAAGGGGTGGGGAAAACATGGGGAAAATTTTGTTTATAGTCTGTGAATAAGATTGAAATAATGCGTTGATAAAAGGTTAATAAAATGTAAGGAAACTTTTAAGGTAAATTTTATCCACTTTTAATAACTAGTTATCCACATTTTAAAAATAAAGGGGATAGATAATATAGTGTTATTAAATAAAGAGATTATAAAATTATCCACATATACACAGGCATAGTAACTATAATAAGATATAAATATATAATAATACACATATATGCACTTCATTTGTAATAGAGAAACTCTACAAAAATACATATCACAAGCAGAGCGAGTGACAGGGAAACATCTCTCACTTCCTCTTCTTGGATCAGTATTAATAGTGACTAATAATAAAACGGTTATTATTCGTGCAACAAACCTTGAGGTAGGGGTAGAGTTTCAAATCCCTGCAGAAATAAAAACAGAAGGAAGTATTGTGCTTCCTGGAGCCCTCCTTGCAAATACTCTTGGAAGTATACCCGACGAAAAAGAAATTAGTCTTATAGCGTTAAATGGGGTATGTAAAATTACCACAAAGAAAAAAACATTAAATATTAAAGGCTTTTTACCAGATGATTTTCCCACTATCCCTATTATTCAAAATGGTGAAGGTTTTATAATGTCTTCAACGAAGTTTATACAAGGAGTAAAAAGTGTAGTAATGAGTGCAGCGATTTCTGATATTAAGCCTGAAATAGCAAGTATTTATCTTTACCAAAACGGTGATTCCTTGATTTTTGTGGCTACTGATTCCTTTAGGCTTGCAGAAAAAAAGATTAAACAACAAGGAGTTACCTTATTACAAGGAGTTATTATTCCTGCAAAAAATATCATTGAAATGATACGTATTTTAGAATCAGAGAGTGGAGATGTTAATTTTTTAATTACTAAAAACCAAATTTCATGCATAGGAAAATCACTATATTTCACTTCTCGTGTAATACAAGGTATTTATCCTGATTATGAACAAATACTTCCCAAAACACACACTACTGAAATAACCCTTTTAAAAGAAGATTTAGTAAATAACCTTAAATTATCTACCTTTTTTTCAGATAAATTTAATAAAGTAACACTTACTATAAATCCACAAAAGAAAATTTGTGTTATTTCAACAAAAAATATAGAAGTGGGAGAAACAGAGTCAAATATTGATGCAATGCTCACTGGTGACCCTGTTGAAATATCACTAAATGGAAAACATCTCTTTGATTGTCTTTCTGTAATAGAGAAAGACAGCGTAGTAATACAATTTAACGGCGCGGATAAGCCAGTGGTAATACGAGGGCTTGGTGATAATTCTTTTACCTACCTTACGATGCCCCTCACGCGCTAATTGTCTTATTATATAACGTTATGCTCCAACTATCAGACCTCCTCACTCGTTTTAAGGGTATTTCAAATACAGACAAGGCGAAAAAAGAAATAGTGGGGCAAGAACTTACTCGTATAATTGGGATTCCTATTACTTATCAACAAGTAATTATTTCAAAAAATACCCTTATCCTTAAAGTGCAACCTATAATAAAATCAGAAATAATGTTAAAAAAAGACGAAATTCTGCAGAAGATAAAAAATATTTCAGGTTTATCACATATAACGACGATCCAGTAAAATAAATTATTAACGACGTAGACGAATCAGTAGATTCGCGTCTTGGACGAAGACAAAATGAGAAAGTAACCTTTTTCATTCTCGAGCCGAGGAGTTAATATATGAGTACATATATTCTGCGCTCGTTCGGAAAAGAGAAAATATTTTTTCTCTTTTCACTCACTCGCTTGAATATAAGGGTATAATACCCCGCCCTTCTGGGGCGGTACGTGTGTGAGAAGCGAATACATGGAGCTTCGCAAGACCGGAGCGCGACGGCGCGAGGTGGGGTCGCGGAATTTTTCAGCAGAAAAATATCCGTGATAGGAAGCGAACACATTTGTCCGGGGCGTGCCCCCGGGGTAAATACCGCTTTTATCCCCATTTTTTTAAAAAATAATATTTTTGTTGTGGTATAATATTTACAACAATAATTCTTATGGATGAGGATATTACTATTATTTTACAAAAACAAGCAGAAGCACTTCCTTCAGAGATACGAAAGTATGTTGTTTCTGGTGAATGGGAACAAAAAATTACTGCTATTACTCAAAAGTTTAATTTATCAGAAGAGACCGCAAGTGTCCTTGGGCGTGAGGTAATGCTCGTGTTGGCTGGTCTGGTCCACCCTGGGGTGTTCCGTGGTGAGTTTGCGAGTGATATCAATGATCTTGATGACACCACGATAAATGCGATTGTTTCGGAGGTTGTGAGTTCTGTATTTCAACCAATACTCCCAATCCTAGAAAAATTTTTTAAAGAGCAAGACTCTACACCAGAACCTGAATTTGAACCTCAAAAAGAGAAAGAAAAAATTACTATTCCTGCACCACCTTCATTAGTAGAAACACAGAGAGTATGGGAAAAGAAGCCTGAGGTAGTACCAGACAACCTGCCAACCGGAGAAGTTGTAATTCAAAATATTATGTCTATTCGTTCTGAAAACAATATACCTTCTTTGACCGCACCTCTTCCTGATGAGCAAATATTAAACAATACCCAAAACAGAGATGGGCAAACACACCCTTTTGAGGAAAAGATGAAAAAGGTATTTACGGGTGGGATGGTGGATAGGGGAGGTTTAGTACTTGACCAAAAATCAGTAAATGATTCAGTATTACCCAATATTCTTTCTAGACGTCCAGCCCATGATCCTTATCGAGAACCAATAGAATAACACTGTTTAATAAGTGTATTATATGGTTTCATAGTTATAAATAATGAATATATGCAATTCCATTTTCCTCAATATATAGATATAGAAGATAAATTGTTCGGCCCACTTTCTCTCAAGCAAGCAATTTATACCGCAGGAGGTGTTGGAGCAGTGTATGTGGTGTATGTGTATATTCCTTATTTATTCCTTTCGGTACCGATTATTGTGGGTATTGGGGTGTTGACATGGGCACTCGCATTTTATCCAAAAGAGAAACTAGGAAGACCATTCATAGAAGTTCTTGAAGCAGGATTTTATTATTTATTGCGCGAGAAACTTTACACGTGGAAAAAAACAACAAAAGAGCCAGTCTTGGGACAAGTGGAAGATTATAGACCCACACAAGCGCCGTTGACACCCGTTATTCCACAGGGGAAACTCGCATTTTCATCATTTGGTATTGATGTAAAAGGTCCCGAAATAGAACATGAGCGTGACGATGAGATGATGGCAGCACGAGGGAAGAGAGGTATTCCTTCAGTACCTGCTTCTGCTGAAGAAGGTACCCTATCAGTTGACTCATATATTCTTCAACAAAAAATACCTAAAGTAAATACGTTTGTGACACCAAAAACCGCAGAACACTCGCCATATAAAACACCACCATCGCCATCAGCGAGTGCAACAAAAATAGAAATCAAAAAATAAAAGCACAGCGCACATTGGTGGCGATTAACTTTAATTTTTGTGTGATATACTAAAGTCAGTAGATATTTTTAAAATATCTTTGCATAACAAATGGCAGTAACATCGAAAGCGGCGCAAGATTTTGTGCCTATAAAAGAAATAAGAGATGGAGTGGTCATTTTAAAAGATGGCACAATGAGGATGCTTCTTATGGCATCTTCGGTAAATCTCGCGCTAAAATCTGGTGATGAACAAACTGCGGTACTCATGCAGTTTCAAAGTTTTTTAAACTCCCTTGAGTTTTCTACGCAAATTTTTATTCAATCCCGACGTTTAGATATTCGTCCATATTTGCGTCGTCTTGAAGATCGTCATAAAGCAGAAATGAACGACCTTTTAAAGATTCAAATACGCGAGTATATTAACTTTATTAGGACGGTGACGCAGATGACCAACATTATGAACAAATTGTTTATAATTGTGGTTCCTTTCTCGCCAACTAAATCTGTGGTGGCGACCACCGGGTCAAAGAATGGGAGTATTTTGAATAATTTATTTGGTAAAAAAACTAGTGAAAAACCAACTGTTTCTCAAGGGGCGCTCGAGGCATTTGAAGAAGCACGCTCTCAATTGGAGCAACGCGTAGGTATTGTGAGTCAAGGGCTTTCACGCACTGGCGTGCGCGTTGTTTCATTGGGAACCGAAGAAGTAACAGAGTTGTATTATCATTTATTTAACCCAGGAGAAGACGAGAAAAGGGTTGCGGTCGGAGAATAACTCATTTTATATAATTTATGTTGGATTTTTTTACAAAAAAACAAAATTCTCTCCAAAAGGAAAACACCATTCCTGTTCTTCCTCAAGAGTTGTATAGCGATACTGGTTTAAACCTCGCAGATATTATCGCCCCCTCGGCTGTAAAGGTTAATTCCAAACACCTCAACTTAGGTGAAAAGGTGGTACGTTCATTTTTTGTGACGTCGTATCCAAGCGTGCTTACGGATAATTGGCTTACTCCGCTCATTAATCTCGATAAAATTTTTGATATTTCAATCTATATTCATCCTGTTGATACAGCAGAAATAATGAAAAAGTTTGAGAAGAAGGTAGCCGAGGTACAGAGCCAGATAAGTGTGCGCGAAGATAAAGGGTTTGTGCGCGACCCAATGCTCGAGGGTGCCTACCGCGACCTCGAAGATCTGCGTGATCGTCTCCAGCAAGCGCAGGAAAAAATGTTTGATGTTGGTTTGTATCTTTCGCTGTATGCGGATTCAGAGGAAGAGCTTGGCCATATTGAGGCAGAAATTAAATCAATGCTTGAGTCACGCTTGATTTATCTTCGACCCGCACTCTTCCAGCAGGAGACAGCATTCCAGAGCATCCTTCCGATTAATGACGACAAAATTGAAGTTACCAAGAAAATCAACTCAGAACCACTTTCAAGTTTCTTCCCCTTTGTCTCGTTTGACCTCACCTCAGACAAAGGAATTCTGTATGGCATCAATCGTCACAATTCCTCGCTCGTACTCTTCGACCGCTTTTCGCTCGAAAATTATAATTCGCTCACGTTTGCAAAATCAGGATCTGGAAAATCGTATGCAACAAAACTTGAAATCTTGCGTAGCTTGATGTTCGATACCGACGTAATTGTCATTGACCCAGAGCGCGAGTATGAGTCTATGGCAGAGGCGGTGGGTGGACGCTATTTTAATATTTCTCTCAATTCAGCGCACCACATCAACCCATTCGACCTCCCTATTCCTCGCGAGGACGAATCTCCTGCGGACGTGCTTCGCTCAAATGTTATTCTACTCGTAGGACTCTTCCGCTTGATGCTCGGCGGTCTGACGAGTGAAGAGGACGCTATTGTCGACCGTGCAATTTCTGAAACGTATGCACTCAAGGATATTACGCCAGATTCAGATTTTACCGCGATTGAACCACCACTTCTTTCTGATTTTGAAATGGTGCTTTCTGGTATGGAAGGGGCTGAATCAATCCTTACAAGGCTTACTAAATATACGCGTGGTTCATGGTCAGGATTCTTGAATCAGCCTTCCAATGTCGATATTAACCGCAAGTTTATTGTGTTTTCGGTTCGTGACATGGAGGACGATTTGAAGCCGGTGGCAATGTATATTGTAATGCACTTTATATGGAACGCTATTCGTCGCACCTTGCGCAAGAGACTCCTTGTGGTGGACGAGGCGTGGTGGATGATGAAATCAGAGGATACGGCAAGTTTCTTGTATGCACTCGCAAAACGTGGACGTAAATACTATTTGGGTGTTGCAACCATCACACAGGACGTCAATGACTTCTTGAAATCGCCCTACGGTCTTCCTATTATGACCAACTCGTCTATCCAACTCCTCCTCAAGCAATCACCCACCAATATCGACGCCGTACAAAAAGCATTTAATTTAACTGACGAGGAAAAATTTCTTCTTTTGGAGTCAGGCGTAGGGGAGGGAATCTTTTTTGCAGGGATGAAACACGTTGCGATTAAAACCATTGCTTCTTATACAGAAGATCAAATCATTACGTCTGACCCCTCACAACTTCTTGCGATCAAAAAAGCAAAACGTGAATTAGCAGAAGCGGAAGGAGAAGGCAAGGCATAGTTGTTAATTGTTGGCGAACCGCGGTATACTATCATTATGAAACTTAGGCACATCCTAATTTTATCACTCTGTTCTTTTTTGCCGGTGTTTGTATTTGCAGCAGCGACAACTACGACGGGTCGTACCGTAGAAGAGGATCAACTCATTAAGGGTCTTCAAGATCAGGTGAGCAGTTTCTTGAGCCCGAAAAGTATTCGCCAAAATGCGATTGCAGAATATCTCAAAGTTTCGACAAGTCCTCAGAGTCCAAAACCCGGCGAGACGGTGCGTGTAAACATTGAAAGTTACCTTTCGGATTTAAGTAAGGCAACAATCACTTGGTCGGTAAATAATAAAATAATCGAGAAGGGAATTGACAAGACGTCATTTTCTTTTAAAGTTGGCCCCTCAGGCGGGTCTACGCGACTTGGGGTATTAATTGAGACCAACGAAGGAGAAGA
Organism: uncultured Candidatus Saccharibacteria bacterium; assembly: GCA_964357675.1. GTDB lineage: Bacteria > Patescibacteriota > Minisyncoccia > Phycocordibacterales > UBA1550 > UBA1550. Next base: position 10,021 of record CAYHML010000009.1, read on the forward strand.
GGTGTATAAGGAATATAGCTTTAATCCCCTTGGCCTCACCATTCTTTGGGAGGCTGACACCTATACACCACCGTTTTATAAAGGGAAACCCCTTGCAACGTATCAGTCACACGTTCGTGCGGTGGTGGTACCCGATGCGGTAAAGACTAGTGGCGCTTTTGATACGAGTACGCTTTCGTATACGTGGAAACAAAACGGCTATGCCGTATCCGAGGCGTCGGGGTATGGAAAAAACTCGTATACCTTTACTGCACCACGTCCGTACGAAGAAACAAGAGTTAACGTGAGTGCATCACCCTTAAAAGGGGGATCACGCTCTGAGTTTGCGCTAAGTCTCCCCATAGCGAACCCCTTTATTCTTTTTTACAAGGTTCATCCATTACTCGGGGTGCATTACGAGCGACCTCTCGGAAGTGAAGTTACGCTTTCGGAGAAGGATATTTCTTTGCGTGCAGAGCCATTCTTTTTTTCAAATAACAGAGATGAAAAAGAGGCCATTTCGTACACGTGGGCACTTAACGGTAAAACTATCGTTAACCCTGGGCGTGCAATTACCTTGCGAAACACCGAGGGGGTAAAAGGAGAATCAAACCTTTCACTTGGTATGTATGGCATTAAAAAAACATTTCAGTCGGCAAGTCAGGCAATACGGCTTAATTTTAACGACGAGAGTGTGACGACGCCAACGTTTTAGTTTCAGGGCTGTATTTTTTTTGATATAATAAACTATATGTTTTTTTCTAAATATTTTTCCGCAGTACTTGCATTTAGCTTCCTCATCTTTTTTAGTGGAGCGCTTGTTGCGTTCGCTGGCACGATGGATATCGAGTATATACCACTTGCACCCCTTCCTCTTGCTAAAGACGGTGCATTGCTCACAACTTATACGATTTCAACATACCTTTCCGGAATGTTCAAGCTTATCATCGCACTTGGTGCTGCGTTCGCTGTGCTCATGGGAATTACCGGCGGTATACAGTATGTTGCTTCAGGAATTGCGCCAGCAGCACGAAAAGGTGCAAAAGAGCGCATCACTAATGCTATTATTGGATTAATTATTGTGCTTACGTCATATCTTATCTTGAATACCATCGATCCAAGATTGGTGGCGTTTAATTTTGAGCTTCCTGTTATTGAGGGAACGCGCGCGGTTGTGGCGCCGGAAGTCGTAGAAAAGTCAATATTCCTGCAATCATCTAATAATTGCCCCAACGTGTGTGGTCCTGGGTCTACTTGTATGTCGTTTGTTGATGCCTCTGGCGAGGAAGTCGCAGCGTGTCAACCCACTCCACCAACTGCCTGCGTACGACCACAAACAGGTACGGCATGGCCTAGTGATGCATATGAGAGAGAGATATTGTATAAGAAGAATGTTATCGTGAATAAAGCAAACTGCACTACTATTGGACAGAGTGGATGTAGTAGTGTTTGCGGGCTTAAGCCAGATGTTATGGACGCACTCGGGAAACTTAAAAAGGATTGCGATAATAAAATAGGGAAACTATGCGCCGTGACGGTTAATGGAGCCACAGAATATTGGTTACATCAATCTCATAATGACAATCGAAAAGTAGATTTAAACAAGCATTCTAATTTTGATGAGTATATTAGAGGATCAATACCTCTTGGAAAAGTTCGTGGTTGTGGACTTCAAAACGTCAACCATTGGGCTATTGGAACAACTATTTTTGCCGATGAGGGAAATCATTGGCATGCTTGTTTTTAATATTTTGCAATATACATATTTATGAATCGCAAACAAAGTACCATTCTTATCGTCGCCGGGACCCTCCTCATTATTGGTATTATTTTTCTGATTTTGTATAAAACAGAATCACCAATCCTTCAAAAAATAGGACTTTTCCCCGGAGAGGGGCAGTTTGTTCCGCCAGGCGAAAACGGCGAAAAAGAGGAAGAGACGAACATCCCTATTTTCATTCCCGGAGAAGGCAAGGAGGGTGATTATACACGTCTCTACGAGCTTCACAAGACACCAGTTGCAGGTATTGGATTTTATGAAGTAAAGGGAGCTACTACAAAGGCCAGCAAAACAAAAACATCAACAGTAACCCCGCGCATTCTTTCCGCGCGCTATATCGAGCGTGGTCTTGGGCATATATACGAAACATCCCTCGCATCTTTTAGTGAAGCACGCATTGTGAATGAAACACGCCCCCGCATTACCGAAGCATTTTTCGGCAATAACAGCAAAAGCGTTGCCGTGCGCTATATTGAAGAAGGGTACGGATCTGAAACGATAGAGTCTAGAATTCTTGCACTTGGAACGGCTACTTCATCGTCTGGATTTTATAAAACTGAAGAAACGATACTTCCTAATTCTATTCCCTTTATGGCAGTTGCGGAGGACGGTGCAGATAAATTCTTGTATCTTACCAGCGGTGTCGATACGTCGTCCGGAACACTTGTTACATCAAAAGGGGTAAAGACGGGAATTTTTTCATCAGCATTTACCGAATGGATTCCGCAATTCCCTAACCAAAACCTTGCGACGCTTACCACGCGCCCTTCAGGAAATGTTCCGGGGTATTTATTCTTCTTGGACACTACTACGAAAGCCCTCACGAGAATTTTGGATGGTGTAAATGGCCTAACGACCAACACTAGCCGTAACGGAAAGCTTGTTGCGTATAGTGAGACAAAAGAGCGTGTACCAGAATTATTTGTGTATGATGTAGTGAAAAAGGAAACGCGTGGACTCTTTAAACAAACGCTTCCTGAAAAATGCGCATGGAGCATAAAAGAAACAAATATTATCTATTGCGCGGTGCCACAAAAGATCTCCCCTGCAGTCTATCCCGATCAGTGGTACCGTGGAACTGTTTCGTTTTCGGATAGTCTTTGGAAAATAGATACCACTACATCGTTTGCAGAAAAAATATTAGTTCCTTCTGAGTACCGTGTTTCAGAGCTCGATATCATCAACCCCGTACTCTCGTCTGATGATTCGTACATTCTTTTCATAAATAAGAAAACGGGCACGCCGTGGGTGTATCGTATTGCAGAGAAATCACCTTTTGAAACTACCACTGTAACCACGGCAACTTCTTCTGCTAAAACATCGATGCAGTAGAGGAGAGAATGGTATTACGATTAGATACAAAAAAACCGTACGATTGAAGTGTACGGTTTTTTGTATCTAATTGGCTCGTTTAGTTTGATGCTTCTGTAATATGTACTGCTTTTCGTTTTACATAAAGCTCGTGAGCGATTGAAAAGAGATTGCTGGTTGCCCAGTAGAGCGCAACCGCTGCCGAGAGGGAATACGAAACACCAAACACGATTACGGGGAGCACATAGCGCATCTGTGTATTAAGGCTTTTTGTAAACTCATTTTTAAAAGAAGGTTTTGTATCAGTGTCATTCTTGACTGCAGGGGGTAGGGAGAGCTTGATTTGGAAAAATTGTGTCGCACCAGCAATGAGGGCAAAAAGAATATTCTTTTTCGCTGCAAGAGAAAAACTGAGGAACATCATATTGAGTGCTTCTACGGGTGCATGC
>CAYHML010000010.1:0-12445 GCA_964357675.1 uncultured Candidatus Saccharibacteria bacterium
TCGACAACCCCGCAATACCGCTTTATGCACCAGAATTTATCTATGTGTTACCAGAAAAAATTAACGGTGCTTCTCTCGAATCAGTCACCATCCCCTCGGAACGCTTCCTTAATGTTTATCGGTGGTACATAGAGACAGATGGCGTATGGAGCATATTTACAAGATAACGTACGTATGGATATCTACAAAACATCATAAAAATTATTATTACACAAATCAACTTATCAAATAACAAGAACAAAATGGAGACGAACAACGAAGGACAAAACAATCAAAAACCTAAGAGTGACGGATATGACGTACGCCGATTTCCCCGTCGAGACCGCTCATTACGCGGACCACGAAGCGCGGTATCAAAGAGGGCCCAATACGGGGCAACAAACGAAGGTGGACGACCTGCATCATTAAACATGCCTCATGGTTCACGACCTTCTTTCCCTCCATCACAAGACAACCGTTCATTTCCCCGACGCGACAACGGGGAACCAAGTGGGGTACGCGGAACGCCCCTCAGTCAACCACGCGATATGCGTAGAAGCCCACAGGGAGGAATGTCTTCTCGAAGTCGTCCCGGCACACGTAGTCCTCATGGAGATCATACGCTTCGCAGTACGTCACGTGTTAAACACACGACAGGGAGAGAGAAAGCTGATGCACGACGTATGAGCATCCCTCTCCCCGCACAGAATGTTGAGAGCATTATCCCTCCTCTTAAAGACGGCGATATTCGCATTGTGCCACTCGGTGGCGTTGAAGAGATTGGACGCAATATGACGTGTATTGAGTTCAAGGATACTATTCTTATTATTGATGCTGGCCTCCAGTTCCGCGAGGACAATACCCCTGGTGTTGATTATATTCTTCCAAATACCAAATATCTTGAAGACCGCAAACATAAAGTAAAGGCGATCATCGTTACCCACGGACACCTCGACCATATTGGTAGTATCCCTTACATTATGGAGAAAATCGGCAACCCGCCCATTTACTCACGCAACCTCAGCACCTTGCTCATTAAAAAGCGCCAAGATGAGTTCCCTCACCTTCCCGCACTTGATATTCGCGTGGTAGAACAAAACGAGCGTGCAACGATTGGTGATTTTAAGGTTGAATTCTTTGGGGTGACCCACACGATCCCTGATGCTATGGGAGCTATCATTGAAACACCGTACGGTAACATCATCCACACCGGAGACCTTAAACTCGATCACGACGGTGGTGTGCCTACGTTTGAGGAAGAAGATCATTGGGCAAGGATTGAGAATGCACAAAATCTTCTCTTGATGGCAGACTCGACCAACGTAGAGCGCCCCGGTTTCTCATTCCCTGAACGAATTGTACTCCAGAATATTGAGAATATTATTCGCAACACAGAAGGGCGTCTTGTTATCGCAACCTTTGCATCACTCCTTGAACGCCTCATTAAAATCATCGACACCGCAGAGGTGCTCGGCAAGAAAATCGTGCTCGATGGACGCAGTATGAAAAACAACGTGGATATCGCACGTGAAGCAGGATTCCTTACGGCAAAAAAGGAAACATTTATTCCTGTCGAGGAAATGGACAACTATCCACCTGATCGCATTATTATGCTCGTAACAGGAGCACAAGGAGACGAGTTTGCGTCTCTTATGCGTGCAGCAAACAAAACTCATAAATACCTCAAGGTTAACAAGCGTGATACTATTCTCCTCTCTTCGTCAGTTATCCCCGGAAACGAACGAAGCGTGCAGAAGCTCAAAGACAACCTTTCGCGTCAAGGTGCAACCATTATTCACTATCAGAATGCTGATGTACACTCTTCAGGCCATGCGTGTCACGACGAAACACTCTGGATTCACCAGAAAGTAAAACCTCGTTTCTTTATCCCTATTCACGGATATCACTACCTTCTTCGCGTGCATGCAGACATTGCCAAAGAAGCAGGTATGACCGATGACCGTATTATTATCCCTGACAACAGTATGGTTATCGAGATACAAAACGAAGGGAAGAGTATCGTTACGCTGAAAGAGACTGCTCCACGCGGACTTGTGCTTGTCGATGGATTCTCGGTGGGCAGTATTCAGGAAGTGGTGCTTCGCGATCGCCAAATGCTTTCACAAGATGGTATTTTTGTTATTATCGCCACCCTCGATCGTACCACAGGGAAGATTACAAAATCTCCTGATATTATCTCACGTGGTTTTGTATATCTTCGTGAATCACAAGATCTTCTCCGCCAAGCACGTTTGATTGCAAAAAATTCCATCGAGGAACTTTCTACGGGATCAAAGCAGATAGACTTTGACTACATCAAAGACCACACAACCGACGCCGTCGCACGTTTCCTCTTCCAAGAAACCGCAAAGCGCCCAATCGTGATTCCTGTGATATTGGGATTGTAATCCGCTCGGCATTCCCCCTTCTGTTGCACACATAATTTTTTGCTAAAAATTTGCTCTGCTCGCGTCGTCGCGCTTGCGCAAGGCAACAGAAGATGGAACGCTCGCTCCAAAAACAAAGCCCCGACCTTAAAAGGTCGGGGCTTTGTTTTTAATAAATTCTATTTTTTAAGAAGACTATCGAAATATTCCACTCCTCTACCTGTCTTATCAATTACTTTTTTGTCTTTTACAAAATAGTATTGTCTGGAGCAATTCCTCATCACAAACGTATTGGAATCTACTTCCCCTTTACCAATTAACATATAAATATAATCTTGCAAACTATCAGTGTGCTCTTTCGAGGGGGAATGGGGACAGCCACCATTGGGGAATGGGGGGGGAATGGAGGGGGAATGGGGACAGCCACCATTGTTTTGTCTTTTGTGTGTTCTAATATATTAAGATTCATCTGTTTTTCTTCGGGCGCCCGGGCGACTTCAGAGTTGATTCAAGGTGGTGCTTTAACACCATTTTTTCTACCCATGGTCCGCTTCCGTAAGGAACGCTTTTGTTTATTGAAATGCGAATTGTGTTCAAATCATCGAGTTTTTCTGAAGTGTTGATCCAACCTACATAGTCGCTAGGGAGGCCTATCGATGTTTGGTCAAGCAATTTCTTTTGCTGTGCCGTTCCATAAATACGTCGCCATGCACTTCCCCATCGCCAGTCTTCACAAAGGCGAACAATTTTTGCGCGCACTGCATTTCGTTCAGTGTATTTGATGATTGTTAAAAGATATTTTTCTGAATCAACGAGAAACGACTTGTATCGCCCTTGATACAAATGCCCACTACCATTTGTATTGGTTCGCGCATGCACTTTTCTGGTATGCGCGTTACTCAAGCGATGCATAAATGCGCCAAGGTCACCGTCACTTCTTGGATGAAGTACTAAGTGCCAATGATTAGGCATTAGCTCATACGCAAGAATACGCATACCAAAAAGTTCTTTTGTTTCAAGTAAAAGTTGTTCGAAAAGTTGATAGTCTTCGTCGGTGTCAAAAATCTGAAAGCGCCCATTGGAGCGATTAATCACATGGTAGATTTCCCCTCCAACATCAACTCTTGCATTGCGTGGCATGATATGGATTATACCACACAAAAGACAAAACAATGGTGGCTGTCCCCATTATCCCCTGTCGGGGCTTTATTTTTTTGTGCGTAGGGCAGGATTCGAACCTGCGTAGCCCGAAGGCGGCGAATTTACAGTCCGCTACAATTGACCGCTCTGTCACCTACGCAATTAAACAAGCGCTCGTGAGCGCTTGTTTAACTTATCATACTTTCCTTCGATTTTCAACCGTCTTCTAACTGTGTTCTAAATGATTGCTTTTGCGCGAACACGAGACTTAATGGCAGATTTTTTCTCGACACGGATCACAATCTCCCCTTTCTCCATCGTCACAGAAACCCTTCCTCCCTTGAGCACACCCTGAGAAATCATAAATGATGCTACAGGAGTGAGAATTTTATTCTGTATCAAACGCTTGAGTGGGCGTGCACCATAGTGTGGGTCATACCCCTTCTCTGAGAGATACGCGAGCACCTCAGGAGAAACATCCATAACGATCTCCTTTTCGACAAGACGCTTCTTCACAATATCAATCTGAAGCTCTACAATTTTCTGAATAACCTCGTGGGACAAAATATCAAAGATGATAATCTCATCAAGGCGATTCAAGAACTCGGGACGGAAGAAATCTTTCAAGGATTCCTTTACGCGCTCTTTTGCTTCTGCATAGTCTGCGGTGTCACTCTTGTGTGCGCCAAACCCTATTGATTGCATTTTATCAATATACTCTGAGCCGATATTCGACGTGAGGATAATGACCGTGTTTTTGAAATTAACCACACGTCCTTTCGAGTCAGTAAGACGGCCATTATCGAGAACTTGAAGCAACATATTGAATACCTCTGGATGCGCCTTTTCAACCTCATCAAAAAGGAGTACGGAGTATGGGCGATGACGCACTATTTCAGTCAAATTACCACTCTCTTCGTGTCCGACATACCCAGGTGGTGAACCAATCATTTTAGATACTGAATGCTTTTCCATATATTCGGACATATCAATACGAATGAGCGCCTTATCGTCATTAAACATAAACTCCGCAAGCGCCTTTGAGAGTTCAGTCTTGCCAACGCCTGTTGGCCCCAAAAAGAGGAATGAGCCGATAGGGCGGTTTGGGTCGGCAATACCCGCGCGCGAACGCTTCACCGCATCCGCGACTCGCTGAATAGCATCTTTCTGCCCCACCACACGTTTTCCTATTTCTTCTTCCATTTGCGCGAGCTTGCCTGCCTCTTCTTCTAGCATCTTGGTAACTGGAATACCTGTCCAGCGCGCAACCACCTCCGCAATATCTTGCTCGGTTACTTCTTCTTTCAAAATACGACGAGATGACTGTAATTTCTTTAGTCGTGCTGTTTTTTGTTCTAATTCTTTTTCAAATCCTGGGATACGTCCATAGCGAATCTCTGCAGCAAGTGCTAGATCAGCCTTCATCTCAGCATTCTCTGCTTCGAGACGTGCCGTCTCAAGATTTTTCTTAATCGCGCGAATGTCCACCACGAGCTCTTTTTCGTTTGTCCATTTCAATTCTATTTCCTGTGTCTTCTCGCGAAGGTCACTTATCTCATTATCAATTTTCTTGATGCGTGCTTTTGCATTTTTTCCTGTTTCTCCAGCATTTTCTGATTCTTTCTTAAGTGCTTCTTTTTCTATTTCCAAACGCATAATGCGACGATGTGCATCCTCGAGAACTGGTGGTTTATTTTCCAACGAAATACGGAGCGCTGATGCCGCCTCATCAATGAGGTCGACTGCCTTGTCGGGAAGAAAGCGATCTGAGATATAACGACTGCTCAAACTAACCGCAGAAATAATTGCGTCATCGGTAATATGGACTCCATGAAAAAGTTCGTATTTTTCCTTAAGTCCGCGCAAGATGGCTACGGCATCCTCGACTGACGGCTCGTTCACATACACGGGTTGAAAGCGACGCGTAAGCGCAGGATCTTTTTCAATATGCTTCTGATATTCACGCAAGGTCGTTGCGCCAATAGCACGAAGCTCGCCACGCGCAAGCGCCGGTTTGAGCATATTGGATACATCCATCGAGCCTTCGGCTGCACCAGCACCAACAATCGTGTGAATCTCATCAATGAAAATGATAAGTTTACCCTCCGCTTGTTCAACCTCTTTCATTATTTTCTTGAGGCGTTCTTCAAACTCGCCACGATATTTTGTACCAGCAATAAGTGCCCCAATATCCAAGGAAACAAGTTCTTTCCCTTTAAGGGACTCTGGCACGTCGCCCTTTGCCATACGAATAGCAAGCCCTTCAGCAATGGCAGTCTTACCCACGCCCGCCTCACCAATCAAAATAGGATTATTTTTTGTACGACGTGAAAGAATCTGAATGATGCGCCCTACTTCATTGTCACGTCCGATGACAGGGTCGAGCTTATCCTGAGAAGCAAGCTCGGTAAGATTTCTCGTATATTTGTAAATTGATCTCGTTCTTTTTGGTGGTGTGCTATCGGTAATATTTTGCTCACGAAATTCCTCGAGTATTTTTACCACCGCTTCACGTTCCACACGATACTTCATGAGAATCTCGCGCGCTTGTCCGTGCACGTCAAAAATAGCGAGAAAAAGATGTTCGCACGAAATATGGCTATCTTTCATCTCTTTCGCAAGACGTGGGGCAATCTCGCCCAAAATTTGTCCGAGTTCTTGAGTAAGGTAAAGCTGATATGAAGGCGAGATAACATTTTGTGCTTTAGAAGGCTCAATTGTATCCAAAAGCTCTTCTGCAAGGGCGATACCATCCACACCAAGTTTATCGAGAAGTGAGATAACCACACTTTCGTCATCAAGCGAAAGCGCCGCCAAAAGGTGCATTGGCGTCACATGATTCTGTCCCCGCTCTACCGCAAGCTCGTGCGCTCGGCGAATAACATCGCGGGCCTTTGTGGTGAAATTGTTGATTGGAGGCATAAGGTTATTGAGTGTTATGATAACGCTAATAAAACGCACAAAAATATCTTTAATACAATAAAGCTAATAAATGAACTGTAGCACTCAAACAAAAAGTTGTCAATCTATAGTTTTGGGGTAGATATACTTGATTTCGATGCTTCATCGAGTAAATTCCGCGCCTCAACAACAAGTACTCCTGATTGTACTCCTGTACCTTCGTCAAGACTTACGAAACCAACTACTTCCCCTGCAAGGGTGATAATAGGTGCACCATTTGAAGTTCCCCCAAAGCGCTGAGAAAGTCCTATGTTATCAAGAATGGTGATTTCTTCTTTTGTTTCCTTGTTGGTGGTGGTATGTGTATCAAGACGGTTGATAAATCCCATCGCAACCGTCTTACCATCACGTCCACCAATAACGATTGCTGTCTGTCCTACTTTGAGTACTCCAGGATTACCAAATGTAACAGGAGTGAATACCTGTGCTGGGGTCGTGCTTGCGAGCGATGTCGCCGGTACAAGCTTTCCGAGCACCAAAGAACCCTCTTTTACATTTTGCACAACCTCAAGAGTGTATTTCGTATCGTTGATCGTTGTCACAAGAAGCCCACTATTGAAGTTTGCTTTATCGGTAATGATCAGCCCCTCTTTTGAGATAATGACACCCACGCCAGCAGAAAGAATCTCCCCTTCTGCTCCCGTAGTAGTAAACGCAACAACGCTCTTTGCATTGCGCTCTATTGCAGAAACCATAAGGTCTTCATCTTTTACCACAATAGTCTTACCGGGTTTTTCTACAATCGTAGGAACGACTTTTTCAATAGTTTTTTCTACGACGTTGGTGATAATTTGTCGCACGGGCTCAGGAGCCTGTTGCATAAGGGTAACCACCACCACCCCCGTTGCCATAGAGGAAACGAAGCTTACAAAGAGTGCAAGAAGTATTATTTGTGATCGTGTAAGGTATTCCATATATTATTAGTTCAAAAAATCTAGAAACGTATCGTTATCATTTATCTTATCACAAAACTACTTCCCAGAAAACCGGCCAACAACCACATCCCACTGTATTGCATTCCAAAAAGCATTGATGTAATCGAGACGTTTAATACCGTAATCAGAAGCATATGCGTGTTCAAAAACATCCATCACAAGAAGTACGGTGCTTCCTGCAAGATGTCCACCATCATGCTCGGTGATCCATACATTAAAAAGACGATTTGTCTCATTGTCTCGCACAAGAGCAACCCATCCAATTCCCCGCATCGCACCAATTGTTTTGAAATCTTTTTCCCATGCTTCATACGAGCCAAAATCTTCAGTTATTTTTTTTACTAACGCACTTTTTTTATCGAGCTCGCTACCACCCTTTATCATATTACTGAAATAAAGTTCGTGCAGGCGCATACCATCCCACTCCCATCCAAAACGGCGCTTAATCTCACTAAATGGAGGTGTCCCCACCTCGGCGGTCTTTAAAAATTCGAGAATCTTGTTCACATTGGAAACATACCCTTCGTAAAGAACGAAATGATTGCGGAGTAATGAATCAGAAAACCCCTCGATACCCAATAGTTGTTCGTAATTTTTTGCTTCGTACATATTAAATATAGTAACAAGCCACGATGGTTTGTAAAGGAAATAAAAAAACTTTTCTCTATTAAAAATCGCTGTTCTTTCGCGCGTCGCGAAGCACGTTAACAATCGAAGGGAATTCTTTTACAAGACGCGTAATATCTTCACTTTTTGTTAATCGTCCTAGAGAAAAACGGATGGCCCCCACATTGTTTTCATTCGTATATCCTATAGCCTTCAGAACGTGCGACATCTTACCAGAGGCACTCTTGCACGCACTCCCCCCAGAAACCGCAAACCCCTGTGCGTCGAGATAAATAATCATCGCATCACTCTCAACACCCTCAATCGAGATACTTAAAAGGTTAGGGAGTGAATGTGTAAGGTCTCCATTAATTGCAACACCAGAAATCTTTTTGAGAATTTTTTCTGCAAGTGCATCACGAAGTTTTTTTATTCGCAATGATTCTTTGGCTTTTATTTTCTCCGCAAGAACGAGTGCTTCGGCAAAACCACACGCAAGCGCGACCACCTCTGTCCCCGGACGTCGGGCACGCTCGTGCTCACCACCATAAGAAAGGGACACGAGGTTCACTCCACGTTTTACAAAAAGTGCGCCAATTCCCCTAGGGCCATAGGACTTGCCCGACGAGAGCGTCATCAGATCAACACCTAAACGCAAAATATTAGTATCGAGATAGTTGGACGCCTGCGCAGCATCGGTGTGCAAATATGGATAGAGTGAAGCGTGCATTTTTCGTGCATGGCGAACTTCTTTCGCAATTTCACGAAGAGGCTGTACCGTACCAATCTCATTATTGGCATACATCACAGAAACAAGCACTGTCTCGTGAACAATGATCTTGCGAAGCTCTCGCACATCCACTATCCCCTTATGATCAACAGGCAGTAAATCAACACGTACTTCTTCTCCCGCAAGTATTCGCGTGGTTTCTAGAACAGACGCATGCTCTATGGCGGAAACAATAACATGCGGGCGTGCAACACCTCGCGCACGCGCAGCACGCACCGCTCCCTGAATCGCCATATTGTTTGCCTCGGTCGCACCACTCGTAAAAACTATTTCATCGGCGTGTGCACCAACACTCTGTGCAACCACACTTCGTGCTTCCTCAAAAACACGGCGGGCCTCCTGTCCTTCTTTATGAAGACCGCTCGGATTGGCATAAAACTTTTTATTGACCGTAGATGTCACCCGTAGCACCCTTTCATCGATAGGGGTTGCTGCCGCATAGTCCATATATATTCTCTTCATAGTTCCTATCATAGCCCACCTAGATAACTTTGCAAAATGCCTGGAAATAAGGTATTGTTGTGCCTATATGACGTTTCTCAACAGTCTTGTTGTTATTGGTATTTTCACCCTTTTTATCATTATCTTGGGTGTACGCCTCTATATACTTGAAAAACGCATAAAAAAGTTTCTCGCAGGCAAAAAAGCAGAGAGTCTCGAAGACGTCATTGGAACCCTGGGGAAGGATGTACGCGCGCTTGAAACTTTTCGTACTACCACAAACGCTGAGATTACATCGATAGAGGAACGTCTTCGGCGAAGTATTCAAGGTATCGAGACGATTCGCTTCAACGCATTCAAAGGCAATGGCGAAGGCGGCAACCAAAGTTTTGCCGTCGCACTACTTTCTCAAAATGGTGATGGCGCCGTTCTCTCGAGCATTTACACACGTGAGCGCATTAGTGTCTTTGCAAAACCTATAAAAAACTTTTCTTCGGAATTTGAAATGACCGAAGAAGAAAAGGATGCCGTAACACGTGCATCAAAAAAATAGCTGTCTTGTTGTTGGCGAGTACCGAGAGTATCTTAGACCGCACACAATATACCATGTGTATAGTTAAACTTTTCTAATATGACCAAACCTACTTCTCAAACATTGATCCCCCGCCCTCCTATCATCGTTGTGATGGGGCATATTGACCATGGAAAATCAACACTCTTGGACTACATTCGCAAAACAAATGTAACAGGAGGAGAAGCGGGCGGTATCACCCAACATCTTTCAGCATACGAAGTTCATCACAAGGGGAAAACTCCTGCCGAATCAAACAGTATTACCTTTCTCGATACCCCCGGACACCATGCATTTTCAAAGATGCGTGCGCGTGGTGCTCGCATTGCCGATATTGCTATTCTCGTTGTTTCTGCAGAGGACGGCGTTAAAGAACAAACGAAAGAAGCACTTACTGCCATCAAGGAGGCAAATATCCCCTACATTGTTGCCATCAATAAAATTGATAAGCCAAACGCAAACATCGAGCGCACCAAACAAAATCTCGCCGAAAACGAAATTTACCTTGAAGGATTTGGTGGCGATGTCCCCTTTGTTCCTGTTTCCGCAAAAGTAGGTACCGGTATCCCCGAACTCTTCGATATGCTTCTTTTAGTAGCTGAAATGAGCAACCTTCTCGGCGACAGCAAGCTATCTGCAGAAGGAGTAGTCGTGGAGTCGCATGTTGTACCAGCTCGTGGTACCTCGGCAACCCTCATTATTACCAACGGCACCCTTAAAAAGGGCATGTTCATCGTAGCCGAAGACAGCACCGCCCCTGTACGTGCAATTGAAAACTTCCTTGGTAAGCAAATTCCTGAAGCAACGTTTTCTTCTCCTGTTCAAATTACAGGCTTTGACACCCTTCCTCGTGTGGGTGCAACATTCCGTGCGTATGCAACAAAAAAAGAAATGGAGAAAGCACGTACAGAAATACAAGAAATTTCTTCCGTGACCGTCAAAAAAGAAATAGCATCATCTCCTATTCCCAATGGAATGCTCGTGGTTCCTATTATCATCAAGACAGATGTTGCAGGAACCCTCGAAGCAGTCGAGAAGGAATTGAGCAAAATAAAAAAAGAACGTGTGGCACTCAAAATCATCAGTTCAGGTATTGGAGCTGTTGGTGAAAATGATGCAAAGCTCGCATCGGGTGCACCCGGTGCTATCATCATTGGCTTCAACACACAAGTGTCGCGAAACGCACAAGATATCGCTCTTCGCTTTGGTGCTACCATCAAAACATTCACTATCATTTACGAACTTCTTGAGTGGGTCGAGGAGGAACTAGTTCGTCGTACCCCAAAATTCTTGAGCGAAGAAACTGTGGGCACATTAAAAGTCCTCAAAACCTTTAGTGCAATGAAACACAAGCAAGTTATCGGAGGCAAGGTTACCACGGGCGAGCTCGTACTTGATGCGCAAGTAAAAATTCTTCGTCGTGAAACCGAAGTTGGTCGTGGGAAAGTGCTCGAACTCCAGCAATCAAAAGTATCTGCTAAAAAAGTAAGCGAGGGTATGGAATGTGGTCTCATGGTTGAATCAAAAATAGAAATCGCACAGGGCGATATTCTCGAAGCATTTATGATGATGGAAAAATAATATCACCTATGACATCTCAACGACAAGACAAAATGCGAGGGATTCTGCGTGAAATTGCGGCAACTTTTTTTACGCGCGAAGCAGGACCACGCTCCCTCATTACAATCACCGACGCAACGATTTCACCAGACTTTAAGCGTGCAACAATTTATATCACTACCTTCCCTACTAGCGAAGAAGCAAATGCGCTTGAATTTGCAAAAAGGAAGCGTACGGAACTTCGTGAATATATTGGCACACACGCAAAATTACGCGCACTCCCTGTTCTTGAAATCAAGATTGATGAGGGTGAGCGTAATCGTCAAAAAATTGACGAGCTCCTTAATCAAGGATAAGATAAGTGCTAGGTTTTATGTGTAAGGATAACAGGGATATTGAGTTAACGTTTCAAAAAATAATGTTCGGCGTGGTGGCCAAGTGGTAAGGCGGGGGACTGCAAATCCCCTATGCGCGAGTTCGATTCTCGCCCACGCCTCAAGAAAATTCCTTGAGAATTTTCTTGGCGTGGGAGCAGGCAAACTGCTTTGCCTGCGTCGAGAATCGAAAGCCGGAATATGTTGCGTAGCAACAATGAGGCGGGGTCGAGAGTACTTAGCGAATGAGCCGTACTCGGCGAAGTCGCTTAGTAACTCGTGACCGACGAGCCCACGCCTCAAGAAAGAATTGCAATATAATTGAGTTTCTTAATTAAAAAGGTAGGCAATTATGTACATGTATTCCTCTATGCCTTCCATTATGGTATACTTTTATGCATGAGGAAACGAAGTTGGACAGAAGAACAATTGAGGGTCGCTGTTAAAAACTCTACAAGCGTACGGCAAGTTCTCAAAAAACTCAATCTAAAAGAGGCAGGAGGAAATTATGCGCAAATTAACAATGCCGTCAAAGATTACGGGCTGGATATTAAACACTTTACTGGCATTGGATGGAGTAAAGGACTAAAGGGAATCGGTAAGCCACTCATACCACTCAATAAGATCCGTACGAGAGAAAGCCGTTACCAAAGCTACAAGCTGAAACGACGACTCTTCAAAGATAATTTAAAAAATTCACA